>JAJYAG010000292.1 GCA_021779665.1 Bacteroidota bacterium
TGGCCATTACCGACCACGGAAATATGTTCGGCGCTTTTGAGTTTGTGGCCGAAGCTTACAAACACAAGGCCAACCCCGAAGATAAAAACGATAAGACATTAAAAGTCAAACCCATTGTAGGTTGCGAATTCTACCTTGTCGAAAACCGGCACAAACGCCAGTTTACCCGCGACGAGAAAGATATCCGCTTTCACCAGGTTTTGCTTGCCAAAAACGAAACCGGATACAAAAACCTGATCAAACTCTCTTCCCTGGGTTACATGGAAGGGATGTACGGAAAATATCCCCGTATTGACAAAGAACTGATTCAGAAATATCATGAAGGACTGATTGCTACTACCTGTTGTCTGGGAGCTTCGGTACCGAAAGCCATTATGAAAAAAAGCGAACTCGAAGCTGAGGAAGAATTTAAATGGTGGTTCGATATTTTTGGAGAAGATTATTATATAGAACTACAACGCCACGGCATTGAAGAACAGGACAGGGTGAATGAAATCCTGAAACGCTGGGCCGATAAGTACAATGTTAAAATTATAGCCACAAACGACTCTCATTATGTAGATGTGAAGGACTATAATGCCCACGACATTCTGCTCTGTATCAACACCGGCGAAAAAATCACCACACCCAAACTAACAGAGTACTCGGACGATGACGATGTAAACACCAAAAACAAACGTTTCGCCTTTTACAACGATCAGTTTTATTTTAAAACTACCGACGAAATGTCGAGGCTTTTCAGCGATTTGCCACAGGCTATCGACAATACAAACGAGATTGCCGGAAAAATAGAGCTGCTCGATCTTAAAAAAGACATTCTTCTGCCGAACTTCCCGGTACCACCGGAATTTCTCACGCAGCATCAGTATCTGCGACATCTTACATTTGAAGGTGCACATAAAAAGTACGCTGAAGTAACCGCCGAAGTTGAAGAACGACTCAACTTCGAATTAAGTGTTATTGAAACCATGGGATTCTCCGGTTACTTCCTTATTGTGATGGACTTTATCAAAGCTGGTCGCGATCTGGGAGTATTTATAGGACCAGGTCGTGGTTCTGCAGCCGGATCGGCAGTAGCATACTGCATCGGCATTACCAATATCGACCCTATAAAATACAACCTGCTGTTTGAGCGTTTTCTCAATCCCGACCGTAAGAGCATGCCCGATATTGATACCGACTTCGACGATGAAGGCCGGCAGAAGGTAATCGATTATGTGGTTCAGAAATATGGCAAGAACCAGGTGGCGCAGATTGTGACCTACGGTACTATGGCTGCCAAAATGAGTATCAAGGACGTGGCCCGTGTACTTGACCTTCCGCTCAACGAAAGCAACGACCTTACCAAACTTGTACCCGACAAACCCGGCATTGAACTCGAACGTGTTTTTGAAGCCCCGCTCACCGGCGAAGACAGTCTTACCGAAAAAGAAGGCTTAACGCCCGACGACATTTTGAATGTAAAACGTCTGCGCGAGATTGCCCAGGGCAACGACCTGCAGGCGGAGGTTTTAAAAGAAGCCCGGGCTTTGGAAGGATCGGTGCGCAACACCGGTGTCCATGCGGCAGGTATCATTATTGCACCGAAGGACCTCACCGATCTGATTCCTGTGAGCACCGCAAAGGATTCCGATCTGCTTGTGACCCAATTTGAAGGTAAGGTTATTGAAGATGCGGGCGTAATCAAGATGGACTTCCTGGGGTTGAAAACGCTCTCCATTATTAAGAATGCGCTCGACCTCATCAAGCAGAACCATGGCATCGAAATAGAAATCGACTATATTCCGCTCGACGACCAGAAAACTTTTGAGCTCTACCAGAAAGGCGAAACCAACGCTACGTTCCAGTTTGAGTCGCCCGGTATGCAGAAATACCTCCGTGAACTTCGTCCCGACAAGTTCGACGACCTGATTGCGATGAACGCCTTATACCGTCCGGGTCCTATAGAATATATACCAAACTTTATTGCCCGTAAACATGGTCGTGAGCCTGTTACCTACGACCTGGCCGAAATGGAAGAATACCTGAAAGACACTTATGGTATTACCGTTTACCAGGAACAGGTAATGTTACTCTCGCAAAAGCTTGCCGGATTTACCAAAGGCGATGCCGATACCCTGCGTAAAGCTATGGGAAAGAAGCAAAAAGCAGTGCTGGACAAGATGAAGTCCAAATTTATGGACGGCTGCTCCCAGAAAGGCTTCGACCTGAAAGTATGCGAAAAGATCTGGACCGACTGGGAAGCCTTTGCATCGTATGCCTTCAACAAATCGCACTCCACCTGCTATGCCTTTGTGGCATTTCAGACAGCATACCTCAAGGCCCATTATCCGGGAGAATACATGGCTTCGGTACTTAACAACGCCAGCAGTATCGAAAAAATCACTTTCTTCATGGACGAGTGCAAGCGCATGGGAATCCAGGTACTTGGTCCCGATGTGAACGAAAGTAAATATGCATTCACTGTAAACGCCAAAGGACACATCCGTTTCGGGATGGGCTCCATCAAAGGAGTGGGCGAAGGAGCTGTGAACTCGATTATTGAAGAACGTAAGAACCGCGGTCCTTTCAACAGCATTTTCGAAATGGTGGAGCGCTGCAATCTTTCGGCCGTGAACAAGAAAAACCTCGAAGCGCTTGCTTTATCGGGAGCGCTGGACAGCTTTGGCATGAACCGCAGTCAGTATTTTGAACTCGAAGGGAAGGAGTTTTCGTTTATTGAAAATCTGATTCGCTACGGGAATAAATACCAGACTGATAAAGATTCGATGAGCAACACCCTGTTTGGCGGACCGTCGAACTCCATTGCCATTGTGAAACCCGAAGCTCCGCGCTGTGCCGAATGGGGAGTTCTCGAAAAGCTCAACAAGGAAAAAGATCTTGTAGGCATTTACCTTTCGGCCCACCCGCTCGACGACTACCGGCTGGAGATAGACCATTTCTGCAATGTAACCCTTTCGCAACTCAACGATTTGCGCGATATGAATGGCAAAGACATCACCTTTGCCGGCATTGTAACTTCGGTGCGGCAGGGAACTTCCAAGAATGGCAAACCTTACGGCATCATCACCATCGAAGATTACACCGACTCGTACAAGCTCATGTTCTTCTCGAACGATTATGTGGATAACAGCAAATACTTCCAGACGGGATATTCGCTTATGTTCAAAGGCCGGATCCAGGGACGGATGTTCAATGAGAATGAGCTGGAGGTGAAGGTTAAGACCATTACCATGCTTCCAAACGTTCGCGAAGAGATGGTAAAGAGTATCTCTCTGATTGTACCAGTGCAGATGGTGACCGACCAGCTGATTGCAGAGATTCTGCAGCATTCGGATGCCAAAGGGAAAATAACATTAAAATTCAAGATTATCGATCCTAAAGAAAACCTGGCGGTAGACCTTTTTTCGCGCAACACGCGCATGAATATCACCGAAGGTTTCATCAATTATTTAAAGAGCAGCGAAGGCATTGAATTTAAGCTCAACTGAACAAGCCCTGTTTAAATATGTTTTTATAGGTTGATAATTATCAACTATAGTTTTTAGGAACACAAAACTGAAATATTGTATATTTGACTAAATAATTAAAATTTAATTGTTATGACTATTGAAGTAACTGACAGCAATTTTGAGGATGTCGTAATCAAATCAGATAAACCTGTTATTGTTGATTTTTGGGCAGAATGGTGTGGACCATGCCGTATGATTGGTCCGATAGTGAAAGAAATTTCCGAAGACTATTCAGGGAAAGCCATTGTTGGAAAAGTTGATGTAGATAGCAATCCACAAACTCAGGCAAAATTTGGAATCCGCAATATTCCTACGGTTTTGTTCTTTAAGGGCGGTCAGGTTGTTGACAAACAGGTTGGAGCAGTTCCCAAGAGCGTTCTTACAGCTAAACTCGACGCATTGTTATAGTCTCAAAATATTGAACAGAAAAGCATCCCAAATTTAAAAGATTTGGGATTTTTTTTATCTACGATATCCCAAAGTGGAATTTGTGCATATGACCAATTTTAAAAATCTGAATGAATT
>JAJYAG010000293.1 GCA_021779665.1 Bacteroidota bacterium
TTTCGTACCCTGAAGTTAATTTTATCACCCGCACAATCCAGATTTATCTGAATTCCAGGCGAAGGAACTGATTTGCTTCCATGTTTGAAGGCATTTTCAACAAAGGCAATTAACAGCATAGGTGCTATTTGTTTGCCTGTTGGATCGCCAATTACATCAAACGAAACAAAATCTTTATTCTTTAACCTTAACATGTGCAAATCGATAAAGCTCCTGAGATATTGCACCTCCTTATCGAGAAACACCATGTCCGACGACGTATCATAAAGCATGTACCGCATAATGTCCGAAAGCTTCATAAGGGCCTCAGGAGCATTAGCCGATTTCTGGTACACCAGCGAATAAATATTGTTAAGGGTATTGAATAAAAAATGAGGATTTATCTGCGACCTTAAAAGCGCCTGCTCACTGGTCTGATTTTGAATATCAAGTTCGTATCGTAAACGTTTGGCCTGGTTTGCAATCTCTTCCTTCTGCTTCAATATCTGAATATTCCGCAACATTAACTCTTCATTTTTTTCGTTTAGTTCGTGCGTACGAAGTTTAACCTTTTGTTCCAGGATATTTTTGGTGCGTTTCAGATTTTTCTCGCGTTTCATAACATACGATGTGGAAGCAATTATAAGCGAAGCAATTCCAAAGGAAATAAACCACCAGGTGAGATAAAAAGGCGGCTTGATGATGATGCGGATTTTAGCAGGTTCCGGATTCCAAACTCCATCGGAGTTAGCTGCTGTAACTTTGAAATAATATTCGCCCGGAGGAAGATTTGTATAAGTGGCAAAACGACGATCGCCAGCAATATTCCAGTCCTTTTCAAAACCTTCCATTTTATACATAAAGGTGCACCGCTCGGGCATATCAAACCGCAATGCCGAAAACTCAAACGTAATCACCTTGTGCTTGTAGTCAATTTCCAGCTCGTTGGTATACGATATGTTGCAAGGAAGATACAGATGATTGTCATCGGAAATTAGTTTACTCGGGGTGTTTGGTTTTACCAGGTTTTCTTTAGCCGATGGAATTACTTCCACATTCTTATTATAAATCTGCAATCCGGTGATAGCAACTGCCGGAACAATGGGATCGGAAGTTATCTCCGACGGATTAAAACGGGTAATCCCGTTTATTCCTCCGAAATACATGTAACCATTTTTCGTTTTCAGGTAGGAATTAGCATTAAACTCACTACCCTGTAACCCATCATTTTCATAGTAATTGACAAATTTTTCTGAAACAGGATCGAAACACGAAAGACCATTATTGGTACTAAGCCACAACCGACCCGAGTTATCTTCCAGAATACCATAAATAACGTTATTGATCAATCCGTCCTTCTCAGTCCAGTAGAGAAATTCGTCCTTTTTTTCATCATAAAGGGAAAGACCGCCACCGTGGGTGCCAACCCATATTCGTTTTTTGCTATCCTCGAAAATACACGAAGCTTTATCCGCAACAATTCCCCTACCCTTGTTTTTTTTCGATAAATAATGTGTCATTTTACCGGTTTTGGAATTGAGCCTGCTTATAACACCATCAAACGAAATCCAATAATTATCATTACTATCGTGAGTAACCATTCTTACCGCATTATTTGTGGGGGTATTGTTCACCGCCAAATCGCTTTTGAAATTTTTATACTCACCGGTTTTGGGGTTCAGAATATCGAAGCCAGAGAAAGAATACGAGATGAGAACATTCCCGTGATGATCAAGAGATAAAGCAGCTATAGAATTGTTTGAAATGGGATTGGGCGATCCTTGTCCTGCATAATAATGCGTCAATTTATTTGTTTTCAGATCCAGAGAAACCAGTCCGGTTCCCATAGTACCAATCCACAGGGTGTTTTGCTGGTCGCAAACAAGTGAAATAATTACCAGATTCTTCCAGTTAAGGAATTTTTTAAGTTTATCTCCATAATGGGTATAATTGTTTGTAGACGGATCGTAGCAATCGAGCCCGTCCTGATGCATTGTTATCCAGATCCGACCCTGTGAATCTTCAGCCATAGCCCAAGCCGAATTCCCAGCCAACGAATTAGCAACACCAATCTTGTGTTTTAAGGTATAAAATTTTTTCTGAAACGGCGCAAGCCTGAACACTCCCGAACCAAAGGTTCCAAACCAGTAATTCCCTTCCTTATCTTTAAATGGGCGCAATATGAATTCGGTAGGAATACTGTAAGGGTCAACAGGATTATTTTTCACCTGAACGAGTTCCATTTTTTCTTTGTCAAGATAGCTTAAACGGTTGCCGTCGCCTTGCCGAAATATATCAGTAACCCAGATGGTGCCGGTTTTATCTTCAAAAATATCCAAAACACCTCCCGACATTTCCGAACGACTGTTAATCAAGACCTTCTTAAATGTTTGTGTTTTTCTATCGAACTTATTCATTCCATAGGTTGTCCCAATCCATAGTTCTCCTTCTCTATCCTTAAAAGCTGCTGTAATTTCACTTCCCGAAATACTGTTTGCCTGTGCTGAAGGTAAATAGCCATCCAGTTTCAGCTTTTTTCTATCGAAAACCACCAGGCCATAGGGAGTACCAATGAGAAAGTTATCCTTTTCCAATTCCTTTACAAACGGAAATACAGCTTTCACCAGGTGTTCCGGTTTCCGCTTGCTCTCTGGGAGTAATAAATGTCCAAAATCCAATTGACGAATGACTTTAAACTGCGAATTATAGGCAATAATTTCGTGAGATGAAAAAACCCATGTATTTCCTTTGGAATCGTCGAAAAGCCCAATAATTGAATTATCTCTGCCTTGCTTTTTGTCTTCGGCATAGGTATCGAATTTAACTGCACTTTTTTTTGTATCGTAAACCAGGAGCCCCTGTGTTGACTGGAACCATATATTTTGATCCTTATCTTCGTAGAATTTTGGAAAGAACCTTGATTTATCTGTCTTTTCATCAACCTTGAAAACTGTTTCGACCTTCCAGTTTTGCTTGTTAATTTTAAACAAACCTTTATTTGTGGAAATCCAGACAAAGCCCGACTTATCCTGAGCGATCATCGAAATGCGGTTAAACGAGGGCAGCGATTCAGGAGTATTGGCAAAAGATACCTTATGAAATTTCTCGAACCGTGGACTATACACATTAATCATAAGATCGCCGGTTACCATCCAGATATCACCATCGGCATCTTCCATAAATATAGCCGCAATCCAGTTATCGGATATACTGGCCGAATCTTCAGGATCGAAACGAAAAACCTTAAAATTATAGCCGTCGAACCTATTTAGTCCATCCTGAGTACCAAACCAGATAAAATTTTTACGGTCCTGAAAAGTAGTGTTTACAACATTTTGCGAAAGTCCGTCCTTACTGCTGTATGTTTTGAACCTCGGTTCAAGCTCTTGCGCGGCCACGGATAACGGAAACAGCAAAATGTATAACCAGAAAAAATACCTCACCTTAATTAACCTCCTCATAGTTTTCAGATTATGAGAAAAAATAACTCATTTTAGAATACCAACTAAAAAAATTCGATATAATGGATTATTCAATCGCCAAGTTACCAAAATAATCCGATATAACCGTTTGGCGACAGAACAAGGGCAATTGGGGCATTTCACCGCCAAATCCGGTTTTATACCGTTTTAGAGTACCAGCTTACAGATTGCTTTTGATTTAGGTTGACAGCCATTCTAAATTTACTTCACAAATAAAAAATTAACATTTAGGAGGAAAAACCATGAAAACAATTTTAATAAGCTTCGCAATGATGTTTGCTGCATTTAGTATGGTTGCAAATATCCCTGGACCTGATCCTGATGATTATGTAAAAACCAAGTCCGACATTCTTTATTATTCCAAACTAACTCTTGGCCCTACAAAAGCAAAACTCATCCTGGATAACGGAAGCAAAATTACACTTATGAATAACGAACTTGTTGCCTACAAGAAAGATGGCAAAATCTTCGAAAAAGTTCCGCTCTACTATAAAAACAAACCCACCAACCGGGAAGTTTTTATGGAAATTTTAAAATATTCCAATGGCATGAAACTTTATCGTT
>JAJYAG010000152.1 GCA_021779665.1 Bacteroidota bacterium
ATGGGGAAAATATGGAGGGTTTCCTTCCTGGTCGCGCAAAGAAGCCCGTTCTGTGGGAAGGTCCTACAACTATCCGCATGTGGCAGCTGCGCATTGGGCCATGTACCGTCTGGCACGGTATCATAAAGGTTTGATTTCACAGCAAAACTGGAAATGGTATCTCGAAAATGCTTTTCAAACAGCCATGGCCATGACTGAGCTGGCGCCTTATTATGCACAGCACGGACAAATGGAAGGTACCATCTTTATCCTTATTCTGCGGGATCTTAAAGCTGAAGGAATGACCGAAATGGCTTCTGAGATGGAGGTTGCAATGAAAACGCGAATGCAGCACTGGGCTTCGCTTCCTTATCCTTTTGGCAGCGAGATGCCATGGGATTCTACTGGTCAGGAAGAGGTGTTTATGTGGGCAAAATATTTCGGTTTCGACGAGAAGGCGCTGGTGACGCTTAACGCTATTTTGGCCTATATGCCTACGGTACCGCATTGGGCATATAATGGCAACGCGCGCCGGTTCTGGGATTTTCAGTTTGCAGGAAAAACCAAAGGCTTTGAAAGAATGATCCACCATTATGGCTCGGCTTTGAATGCAATTCCGGTCTTAAACCAATACATAGAGCAACCTTCCGATTTTTACATGCTCCGTGTAGGTTATGGCGGTTTGATGGGGTCAATTTCAAATATAAATCAGGAAGGTTTTGCACCATGTGCGTTTCATTCCTTTCCATGGCTTTTGAGAAACGATGCCTATTCGGGTGATTATGGGTGTGGTTTTCTGGGTTATGCGCTTAATACAGCAACTTTTATTACTTATCACGATGTGTTTGGCTGGGTTGCCTTTGGCGGAAACTGCACCCGGAAGGGCGACTGGATAAATACTGAGGTGACTACCGCAGCGCAATCGAAAGTCTTTATTGCTCCTGCCGGATTATGGCTGACTCTGGATGCCGGGAAGTTCAGGTCGGTATCATACAATATTAAAAATGGCGAAGTGAAAGTTGAACTCGAAAAAGCAGATGCCTTCACGCCGATGGCTTACCTGCATGTTGTTACCACTGTTAAAACCATTGCCTACCGGCTTGCAGGGCTTTTCCCAAACAACAAAGGCCTCTACGAAATTCCTTTAAAAAATGAAGTGGTTGGGTTGGTGATTAAACAATAGGTTGAATAGTGAGTTTTAAACCTTCCAGGTTTTTAAAACCTGGAAGGTTTGGAACTTTCGAGACCGTCTCCTATTGATTCATCGCTTTAATTCTTATTACCGAAACCGAATAAGCCGGCAATTCATAATTGAATTCTTTGCCAATTTTAATTTCCGAGGCTTGTGGTTTTACATTTCTGTCTTCAGGTAAACCTGATAAAACCGCTTTAACAGCTTTTGAATCAGTTTTAAGATAATCACCAAGATTAAGTTTAGCATTTACAGTTCCTGGCAGCAGATTTACGAGTTTTATAATCAGGTCGCCTGTTTTGCTGTCTTTTATAATGGAAGATGCGATTCTTTTTTCAACAACCGGGTCGGGGTTTTCAAGGGAAATCTGACCTGGAATATAAGTGTCGCCCGAATTCTGACCAAAAAACTGCTGCACGTAATAGTTGGGCGTGGGTTTGATTTCTTCGTTGTTAAAGAAAATCAAATCCGTTCCCCATTGGGTGTGTTTTTCTTTTGCCAGAAGTGGTGCGTACGATGCCATGCTAACAATATCGCCATTGCGTTCGAGCGAAGTCATGTAAGCTGCTTCAGCCAGGGCATTATTCAGAGTGTTTCCCCACGAGGCGTATTCGCCCAGATAAACTTTGGATCTGTTACGAGGATAATTATCGTAGAAATTCTGGTTATTGATAAACCATCCTGGCTGTTGGTAGTAATGCTCATCAATTACGGGCACTTTGAGCCTGTCGGCTATTTTCCATCCTTCCACATAATCGGTTCCTTCGCAGAAAGGACCCGCTGTTCCAACGATGGTTATTTTGGGGTGCTTTTCCTTAACGGCATTATAGATCATGGTAAAGCGTTCTTCAAATGTATCGCTTATCAGATCTTCGTTTCCTATACCAATATATTTGAGGTTGAAGGGATCGGGATGACCAGCATCAGCGCGCATTTTGCCCCATTTTGTGGAAGCATCGCCATTTGCATATTCAATCAGGTCGAGCACTTCATGTACATATTCATCCATATCGCACATGGGAATACCTTTCTGACCGCCGTTGGCCGAGTTCTGACAGCAAACGGCAGCTGGAAGCACCGGTAAAGGCATGGCGCCAATATCCTCACAAAACTGAAAATATTCAAAATAGCCCAAACCGGCACTTTGTCTGTATCTCCAGATATTTTTCTGTTCAAGGCGCTGCTCTACGGGACCGACGGTATTTTTCCAGCGGTACATGTTTTCGAGTCCGTTGCCATGAGCTACGCACCCTCCGGGGAAGCGGACAAACTTAGGATGAAGGTCGGCAATAGTTTGGGCCAGGTCGGCTCTTAAACCATTGGGTCTGTTTTTGAATGTTTTCTGCGGGAATAACGAAATCATATCCACCGCATACTTTCCTTTTTTATTGAATACTACCTCCAGTTGTGCATTGTTGACTGACTTTGTCGCTGTTAAGGTCGTTTTTACCTTATTCCAGCTTTGTGAGGAAATTTCGGTTTCAGAAGTGGCGATAACTTCTCCGTTACTTGTAAGCCGCACGTTAACTGTACTTTTTTTGCCCGAGAGTACGCGTGCTAACATGCTGAAATCATATTTTTCGCCTGCTTTCACCACGATTCCGTCGTACCCCAGGTTGGCAATTCCAGATCCTTTGCCGGGTTCTTCTATGCCGATTACAGCATAATGCGGGTTATTCCGGTGGATGGGCGATACAGTATCGATCCTGTAACTTCCCTTTGCCTTATCAAAGTTTAGCAACTGCCAGCTTTTGAAACTATTCCAGGTTGAATCACGCCCCACATCCGAAGGTTGGTATTCGAACGAGCGGTTCTGGATCAGTTCGCCATACAATCCGCCATCGGCAGCATAGTTGATGTCCTCGAAGAATATTCCGATAAGATTTTCGCTTATCTTTTTAGACCTGTTGAAATCTGCCTGAATTGAGACATTCACCGGAGTTGGCGGTAGCAGCTGCACATAGGTGGGCTTGTTTCGGTTGGCGGTTAGCCAGCCTTCGCGGTTCATTTCAAGTTCAACTACCTGGACAGAGGTGCGCCGCTGTTCGTATGTATCCTTCTTTTTGTTTTCGCCAATTCTTCCCGGGTGGGTGAAATAATACAAGTAAGCCCTGTTGTTGCTTATCACCACATTGGCATGCAGGGCATTGGGTATATCATCCGGTCCTGTTCCTTCACCATCGGGCAGGAGAGGGTTGCCCGGCTGACGTTCCCAGGTGTTTCCATCGGCAGAGCGGTAGACGGTTTGGCCATTCCAGGTATCAATTACCAGCCAGAAATAATTTTTCCAGGTGAATGCTATCGGACCTTCTCCGCTTATTTTCAAAACTTCTTTAGGCTCCGACCACGAAAACAGGTCTTTGCTTTCGATCATGCTGATGTTTGAATAGGGCTTGCTTGCCTTGTAATACAGGCGCCATGTTCCGTCGGGCATTTTCAGGATATCGGCATCGAGCACATGCGTGCCCAGCTGCGACAACCGGCTTTCGTATTTCCAATCGCGCAGGTTGGTGCTTGTGAGGTGTGCAATGAAACCAGGTAATCCCCATTTTACGTCGATGCCGGGCTGAATGCTTAAGTACATGTGCCACTTGCCATCGTCGCCCCAAACGATGTCGGGAGCCCAGAAGGTTGCATCTTTACCTCCGCATTCGTCGGGCAGGTTGTTAAAGTTGGCTGTGCCGAGATATTTCCAGTTGGCTCCATCGGCCGACTCTGCTATTCCGATGGGAGTGCCGAATACCCAGCTCACGCCAGGGAGTTCAGTCATTTTAACACGACGGTTGGTATAGAACATCCACCATTTCGATACTTTTGAGTTCCAGATCACAATCGGATCAGCTGCGCCATCGTAAACTGTATCGCGAAATACTGGTTTAGGAGCCAAAACGCCTTCTTTCGACTGCAATTCGCGGTTTTTTCTTTCCGCATCTTTCTGCTCAAACATAAGGTTGTCAATAAAATCCATCGGCACTTTTATCACCGAGCCGTGCTTGGTGCCTGCCGGGAAGCTGATTTTGCCGGAGACATCTTCCCAGTTAATGAAATCGCGGGTTGTTTTAGCTTCGTACTTGTGCTCGCGGTAGGCATCCATGTAAACGATAAAGGAGCTGTCGGGAAGTTGGTTGATGGCGGGACCTTCCACCCAGTTTTTGGTAAATGGTTTTTCGCTGATGGTTTTATATGGACCCTCTGCATTGTCGCTCACGGCAACCAGAAGGTTTTTCGCCGGGGTTGGCAGTTCTCTTTCATCTTTGTAAATCATGATGTATTTATCGCCTGCTTTCCTGATGGTGGCGTCGATCACATTGTGTCCCGGGTCGAAGAATATCCTGGCAGGTGTAAATGTTTTGAAATCTTTAGTGGTAGTGCAGTAAATACGGTGGTCGTATTTATAGCCTGGCTCAGTTTTCCATTCACCGTTTACCTTGATGGTGCTCGACCAGAAGATGACATACTGCTGTTTGGCATCGTCGTAAATCATTTCGGGGGCCCAGCAGTTTTTGACTTCGAAACCTTCCATAACAGGGATATACGATTGTCGCGACCAGTGTATAAGATCACGACTCGAGGCATATCCAATAATGTCGGCATTCCAGTTAATTGTCCACAGGCAGTGGTAAAGGCCGTCTGGTCCCTGCATGATAAAAGGGTCGCGCATTTTTTTCTCAACACCCCATGGGCCATAGTCATTTTTCAAAAAGCTATGCTCCGGACCTATGCCGGTCCATTTGTAGCCATCGTTACTCCAAGCCAGATGCAGCCCGTTGGTATTACTTGCCTTATCGGTAAAATAGGCAAAGAGGTATCCTTCCAAGGGTTTATATTGAAAATTGTTGAATTTGACAGAGGCTTTTCCTGCAGCCATCAACCCAATGCGCAAAGCATAAAATCCGCCGTAGTTGTTGTGATGCATCCCCGAAACATCCAAACCAGTATAAAGGGTTTCCCACGTTAAATTGTCGCGGCTCACCAAAATGTCGCATAAATTGTGTGCGTTTTTGGTTTTCAGAAAGAAATGATTGCCAAGGCTATTTGGTTTCGTGGTTTGCTTTCCGGCATTTTCGTATACGGTAAACTGCTTGCCGTTGGAACTTACCCCGGCAAAAGCTTTTTCGTTATAAAAAAGAAGCAAGCCGCCAGTGCTGCCGTTCGAGAGCGTAACTTCAACCTGTGTTTCGTAACTCTTGTCGGTTGCTGTGGCAAGAAGCAATTGAGCATCTTTGGGTCCGGAGCCTTTACCGGAGAGGTAGAGACTGTTATTTTTCAGTGAAACTTTTGCGGCATCCAATTTATTCCAGGTTGTCCATTGTAACCCCGGATTTTTGCCGCTAAAATTATCGGAGAGCTCCATGCCAGATTCTATGGAAGTTTCTGAATTAGCAACAGGAGTAACTCTTTTAACCGACCGGTACCATCCGTCTTCCATCCATTGCACCGGTTCCAGCAGTGTTTGACGACCCAGAGTGTGAAATCCGTTTTCGTAAGCATGATATACAACCCACCAGTTTCCGTTTACATCGTCAATCAGGGTGCCATGTCCTTTTGACCACCAGTATTCGTCGGCACTGTAAGTATGGACAATGGGGTTGTATGGCGAATTTTCCCACGGACCAAAAATGCTTTTAGAGCGAGCCGAAACAATCATGTGACTTGTTGCAGGGCCCGCAGTTCCTCCTTCGGCAACAGTTAAATAAAAGTAGTCACCCTTTTTGAAAAGTTTCGGCGATTCGAGCCACATTCCTTCGGTAATCCAGTGGTCGGGGAATTTCCATCCGTCGTAAACTTTTTTTACTTCACCAACTGTCGAAAGACCGTCGTCCGACAATTGAACCATGTTTCCTCCCGAAAGGAACAGATACCGTTTGCCCTCTTCTCCGACGATGTGGCCCGGGTCGATGTTTCCAACTTTCAGGTCAATTGGCCTGCTCCACGGGCCTTTGATATTGGATGCCCAGATGACCCAATTGGTACCTGCTGCCGGAAAATAGATATAGTATTTGTCTTTATATTTTACAAGATCAGGAGCAAAAGCCGAACCCTTTGCCTCGGTCATTGCTCTGCAAACAGGCTCCCAGTTTACAAGGTCTTTGGAGTGCCAGATTAGAAACCCCGGAGAGTATACAAAAGGAGAGTGGGTCATGTAATAATCAGCACCCTCGCGGATAATGGTAGGATCGGGATAATCGCCCCTCAAAATGACTTTGGGATATTCCTGCGCTGTTATCTGAAGCAGAAAACTAAATGCAACAATTAAAGTAGTTAGAATGAGTTTTGTTTTCATTGCGTTTTTATTATAAGTGTAAAAATAACAGTTATTGGATATAATTAATCGATTTAATCGGAGAATTTTCAAAAAGGCTTTTTATTTGAGAGTTCTATCCAATGAATTAAAAGGATAGAGGAGTTGGCTGGGCTATTAAAAGCTCGGGTTAAGGTTAACGATCTTTTGCTTAAATTTCAATCTGAGATAATGTTATGCTGAAAAAAAATTGTAACTTTAATAAGTAACCTGCTTCAAAAAAATAATTGAGATGAGTGGAAGACCTACAGTGGAGGAATTGGAGAAGTTAGTTGAACAGTTACAGCAACATAATTCCATCCTAAGTACGAGCCTTGAACAAAGCAATACTGAACTGCAAGCTTTGCAGGAGGACCATAATTTGTTGAAAAACCGATATCAGAAGGATATTGAAGAACTTAAAAAAGCTCAGATTACTCTGAATAAAGAAAAGGAATTCAGTCAGAAACTTCTGGATTGTCTGCCGGGAATCTTTTATTTATATACCTATCCTCAATTAAGACTTATCTATTGGAATAAGAATCACGAACGTCTTCTTGGTTTTACAGCCGATGAGATCAGAAATCGCCATATCATGGATTGGCATGTCCCCGGTGTGGAACCCATTGTCCAACAGGCCGTAGATCTTGTTATGGAGAAGGGTGAAAATGTACTGGAATCGCCGCTGCTTCATAAAAATGGGGAATATGTTCCCTTTTTAATGACCGGAATCAGCTTCGATACTCCAGAGCAGCGCTATTTAATGGGGTTTGGAATCGATATAACCGACAGGAAAAGGATAGAGTATGCCTTGAAGGAATCGGAATCGCTATTTAGGTTACTAGCTGAAAATTCAACCGATATTATTGCAAGTCATAATGCAAATGGCGAGTTTGTTTATGTTTCGCCGTCGTGTAAAACTTTGTTGGGGTATGAACCAAAAGAACTGATAGGTCGCTCGGCTTTCGAGTTCATTCATCCCGACGATAAAGTTAAAATCGAAAAATCATGGCAGAATGTCGTTGAAAAACCGGCAATTACAACATTTACATTTCGCATTTTAAGCAAAGATGGCCCTTATGTCTGGTTCGAAGCAGTTCTGAAGTCCATATTTGATGAAGCAACCGGGAAACTGAAGGAGATTCATGCTTCCAGCCGTGATATTACAAAGCGAAAACTAAACGAAGATAAACTTGAAGAAAGTGAAACCAAGTTAACCACATTGTTTAATGCAATGACTGAAATGGTTGTTATTCATGAGGTAATATTCGATGAAAACGGCAACCCCAAAGATTACAAGATTATTGATTGTAATAAAGCCTATACTGCCATTACCGGAATTGAAAAAAAGGATGCTATTGGTCGACTTGGATCTGAAGTTTATCAGTCGGATATCCCTCCTTACCTCGATGAGTTTTCAAAGGTGGCATTAACCGGTGAGGCTTTTGAGTATACAACTTATTATGCTCCCATGGACAAACATTTCATTATTTCGGTAGTTTCTCCTGGGCCAAATAAGTTTGCCACTATTACCACCGATATAACTGCTGTTCATGAAATTCAGGAAATCATTCAGGAGAAAAACAAGGAACTGGAGAATTATCTTTATGTTGCCTCCCACGATCTTCGTACACCTTTAGTAAATATTCATGGTTTTAGTCAGCGTTTTCAGAAGCATATCGAAGCCATCTCCGGGTGTATTGAAGATTGTACCATAAATTCTGACAAAAGTGAATTGGTAAAGAAGATTACTTCCGAGGAGATTCCGCGTACCTTGAACTTCATTCTGTCGAATGTCTCAAAAATGGATGGGCTAATCAACGGTTTGCTTCAGATTTCGCGAACGGGTCGCATTAAAATGACCATTAAGAAACTGGATATGGGGCAGCTCATCAAATCGATAGTTTCCGGGATGAATTTTCAACTTGCTGAAATTGATGCCAAAGTGAATATAGAAGAGCTTCCTGACTGTTATGGCGATAATATGCAATTAAATCAGATGTTTACTAATATTATTACCAATGCCATCAAGTATCACGACAAAGGACGCCCTCTGGTGATAAATATATCGGGCAAGGTGCGGTATAATAAGGTTATTTATAGTATTCACGACAATGGAGTGGGGATTGCTCCCCGTCATCAGAAAAGAATCTGGGATGTTTTTTACCGGGTCGATTCTTCCTCGCAGATTACCGGTGAAGGGCTTGGGCTTAGTATTGCCAAACGAATTATAGATAAACACAAGGGTAAGATATGGGTTGAGTCGGAAGAAGGTGTGGGTAGTACATTCTTTATTGAACTTTTGAATACAGAATTTTCGGAATAATATTTTATAAGTTATGGAAGGGTATAAGGAACTTATCATTGTGATTGCAGAAGATGATGAAGGGCATGCAGAGCTTATTAAGCTGGGGCTTCGAGATTCAGGAATCTGTAATAAAATAATCAGGTTTGCCAATGGAGAGGAAGCGTGGCAATTCTTTGAAGGAACAAGTAAAACAGAAATCCGCGATAAAAACAAAAGCTATCTTTTGCTGCTGGATATTAATATGCCTAAAATGGACGGGGTTGAAGTGCTCCGGCGGTTAAAGGCCGATGATGAGTTCAAGGATATTCCGGTAATAATGCTTACAACTACCGATGATCCCCGGGAAGTTGAGATGTGCTATAAAATAGGCTGTAATATCTACATTACCAAACCGGTCGATTTTCTTAAGTTTTCAGAGACTTTGCGCAATCTGGGATTATTCATTCAGGTAGTTCGGATTTAGTTCTTCAGTTTGTTTTTAAGCTATTGTAAATAAGGTTCATGGAAAATACTCCCAAAACAATACTTATTATTGAGGATGATGTTGGCTTGTCCGATCTTCTTGCTGAAAAAATTGAAGGTTGTGGCTTTATGCCTGTATGCGTTTTTTCTGCCTCCGAAGCGTTTGACTGGCTCGGCAGACAGGATCCTTTTTTGATAATTCTGGATTATGGTTTGCCCGATTTTACCGGAATCGAATTTGTTACACATTTACTCGAAGAACGGCATGAACTGCCTCCCTTTATTGTTTCTACTGGCCGCGGTGATGAGAGAATTGCCGTGGAGATGATGAAACTTGGAGCCCGGGATTATATTATTAAGGACTCGAATTTTCTTGATATGATCCCCATTCTTGTATCAAAAGCGGTTACCATAATTGAAAACGAGCACAGGCTCCGTGTTGCCGAGCAGGCTCTTAAGGCCAATGAGGAAAGACAGCGCGCTATGATCGCAAACATATACGATGTATTGGCCATTGTAGATGTAAATGGGATTAATCGCTATAAAAGTCCGAATGTTGAGCGCATTTTCGGCTGGAAACCCGAGGAGCTTATTGGCGAGAATACGTTGGATAATGTCCATCCCGAAGATTTGGATTATGTTACCAGAGTCTATCATAACTTACTGTTGAATCCACATGAGGTAAGTACCCTTGAATTCAGATATAAATGCAAAGATGGCAGTTATAAGTGGATTGAACTTACAGCTTCCAACCAGATTCAAAATAAGGCAATAAACGGGGTTCTGCTTAATTATCATGATATAACACTGCGAAAGGAAGCTGAGAAAGAGTTGATAGTTGCTAAAGAAAAAGCCGAAGAAAGCGACAGACTTAAAACAGCCTTTCTTCAGAATATGAGCCATGAGATTCGCACTCCCATGAATGCAATTGTCGGCTTTGCCGGATTACTTAAGGACGAGATTGATGACCGGATCAATATGGAACGGTTTTGCGATATCATTTACCAACGTAGTAACGACCTTCTCCTGATCATCGACGATATTCTGGATATCTCAAAAATTGAGGCCGGTCAGTTAGCTATTTCTTATGAAAACTGCAATCTGGAAGATTTGTTTTCCGAACTGAGTGCGTATTATGAAGAACAAAAAAATCGTCAGGATAAAAAGGAGCTCAGTCTTATTTTCAGAACAGACAACATTAGTCAGATTGGCACTTTTGTTACCGATACATTCAAGTTAAAACAAATTCTTACTAATCTTATTGGAAATGCTCTCAAATTTACTTCGCAAGGAAAGGTTGAAATTGGGTGTCGGATGAAGGGTAAAAATCTTGTTGAATTTTACGTGTGCGATACCGGTATTGGCATTCCAAAGGAAAAGCATCAATATATTTTTGAACGTTTTGCCCAGATAAAATCAGAGACCGGCTTGCTTTATGGCGGAAATGGCCTTGGGTTGCCTATAGTGAAAGGGTTGACAGGATTGCTAGGCGGTGATGTGTGGCTGGAGTCTGAACCTGATAAAGGAAGCACATTTTACTTCACCATAAAATACAGGCTTTCTGCTGATTTTAAAGTTGATAATTGCAAAAAAAGCGAACCTGTACAGTCAGATATATTATTCAATAACAGGACTGTCCTTGTGGTCGAAGATGATGAATATAATCTTGATTTAATAAGGGAGATACTTTCAGGAAATGGTCTGGAAATATTCTATGTAAAGAATGGGAAAGCTGCTGTCAGGTTTGCTTTGGAAGAAAAGCCTGATATTATTCTTATGGATATTGGTTTGCCAGATATTTCCGGGTATGAAGCAACAAAGCAGATTCTTCTCCAAAATCCAGATATAAAAATTATTGCCCAAACAGCCTATGCATCGGGAGAGGACCGGATAAGAGCATTAGACGCCGGTTGTGTGGATCATATTGCTAAACCCTTACGTTCCGATAAGCTATTGTCTGTTATAAATAAATTTCTTTACAGGGAGGGTCAAAAAGTATAAAACGGCTCTTGTTGATCATTACTTAAAGGAAAGCTGATGTGTAATTAAGAATGCATATAAGAGTATTTGAACATCTTTTACGCTCCTGATTATAGAATCCTTTTACCTTTTTTTGGAGCTGTAACTACTTCCTCAATTCCGGTATGAGTTGGGGTTACAGGTTCTGACAATCCCTTGTTTTGTAAACAAGGACAGCCTTTCGGGGCTAAAATGCGGAAGGACTGAAAAGAGACTTGTAGGTTTTAATTATTTGCTAATTTTGGCGCAGATTACTTGAAACCTTAAAGATGGAGTAAATATGAAAGTTATAACGAAAGTTTTTGTACTGTTAATTGCCGTTGGTATTTCAATGAATGTAGCTGCTCAGCAGGATCAGAATATTGAAAAACAGATTGATGGTTTGATAAAGAAAATGACTCTCGAGGAAAAAGTTGGAATGCTTCATGCAAATTCTTCTTTCACTTCGGCAGGGGTGCCGCGTTTGGGTATTCCCGAACTGGTTACTTCCGATGGCCCTCATGGTGTGCGAGCTGAACATGGTCGTGGCTGGAGTCAGCTGAAAAATGTAAACGACTCGGGTACTTATCTTCCTGTAGGAATTGCTCTTGCTTCAACCTGGAACCCTGAATTAGGTGTTGAATTTGGAAAAGTACTTGGCAGTGAGGCCAAATTCCGGGGAAAGAGTGTAATTCTTGGTCCTGGAATCAATATTATGCGTACTCCTTTGAACGGTCGTAATTTTGAGTACCAAAGCGAAGATCCATATCTCATCTCGAAGATGGTTGTAGGATATATTAAAGGAGTTCAGAGTCAGGGCGTGTCGGCATGTGTAAAGCATTATCTTGCAAATAATCAGGAAATCGACAGGAATTATGTTGATGTTCGGATGAGCGAGCGTGCCCTGCGTGAGATTTACCTGCCTGGTTTTAAGGCTGCTGTCGTTGAAGGTCAGGTGAATTCGGTAATGGGTTCGTACAATAAGTTTCGCGGTCAGTATTGCACACACAACGAGTATCTTGTAAATAAAATACTGAAGGGCGAATTTGGTTTCCAGGGTATTCTCATGAGCGACTGGGGTGCTGTTCATAACCGTATGGAAGCTATTTTTAACGGTACCGACCTCGAAATGGGAACTGATCTTGGCCCTGTGGGCCCAAACTATGGTAAATTCTACATGGGCGACACCGTTGTAACACTTGTAAGAACAGGTAAAGTGCCCGAATCGGTGATCGACGATAAGGTTCGTCGTATTCTGCGCGTAATGTTCAAATCGAGTGTGTTTACAAAAGAATCTCCGGGAGAATATGGCTCTGAAGCGCATATTGCAGTTGCCAAAAAGGTTGCTGAAGAATCAATCGTTCTGTTGAAAAACGATCAGAATATTCTTCCCTTAAATTCAGGCAGTGTTAAGTCGGTTGCTGTAATTGGCGCTAATGCTGTCCGGAAAAATTCCATGGGTGGCGGTAGTTCCCAGGTGAAAGCCAAATACGAAATCACTCCGCTCGAAGGACTGAAAAATATTGCTTCGGATGTTACTTATAATGTTGCCCAGGGTTACGAAATCAAGCGTGGCGCAGTAGCCACTCCCGAAATGATCCAGGAGGCCGTTGAAGCTGCTAAAAAATCGGATGTTGCCATAATTGTGGGCGGCTTTACCCATGGGTATAATTATGCCGTTTGGAGCGACAATGCCTTTGATGCCGAAGATACCGATAAACCCAATATGAAACTTCCGTTTGGTCAGGATGAACTGATTAAAGCGGTTGTAAAAGCCAACCCTAAAACCATTGTGGTGCTGGTTACCGGCGGTCCTGTGGATATGACCGCCTGGGTTAAGGATGTAAAAGGAGTCGTTTCGGCCTGGTATGGCGGTATGGAAGGCGGTAATGCTCTGGCAGAAGTGCTTTTCGGCAAGGTAAATCCTTCGGGAAAACTTACCGTTACATTCCCGAAAGTGCTCGAAGACTCTCCGGCACACAAGCTGGGCGATTATCCCGGAAAAGATAAAGTTGCGGTTTACAATGAAGATATTTTCGTTGGATATCGTTATTTCGACACTTATAAAGTAGAGCCTCAGTTTGCTTTTGGTCATGGTTTATCATACACCACCTTCGATTATAAAAACCTTAAGGTTGAAAAAGCCGCCAATGGCGAGGTGAATGCAATTTTTAGCGTTACCAATACTGGTAAGGTTTTTGGTGGCGAAGTTGCTCAGGTTTATGTCCGTAAAAATAAATCGCAGATAAAACGTGCCGACAAAGAGCTAAAAGGTTTTGAGAAAGTATTTCTGCAACCCGGCGAAAGCAAAACCATTACTCTTAAGTTAACACCTGAAGCTTTCCAGTATTTCGACGAAAAGCAGAACGGCTGGGCGACCGAAAAGGGCGATTACACCATTCTTGTAGGCGGGGCAAGCAATGCCATCCGTTTAAACGGAGTTGTGAATCTGTAAAAGAAATTTAGTATTATTCTTTGAAAGCCGCATTAAGGATGCGGCTTTCATTTTTTCCGGGCATAAAGCGAAAGACAGAAAACCTTATTTCCTGCAGCAATACCCTGAATCATTGTTAGTTTTGAATTTTATCCCTGCATTCATCCATGCAGTATTCATTGAATGACCAAAAGGTTCTTCCGGTTCTTTATGCTGTTTTGTCTCAACCCGAACAGGACATTTTTTCACTTCAATCCAATTCTCCCGATTTCATTTTTGTTTTAGGTGAAACGGTTGTTGTATTATCCAATTTCCCGGTAATTTCAACTTTTATAACACTTGCGATTTTATCGGGAGCTTCAGAAGGTAGATGAATCACAAGCTGATTATTTTGGAGGTTAGTTTTTAAACCTTGTCCTGTAGCGAGGAGGCTGGCCTTTTTTACTTTCGACGTCCAGTTGCCGATCACCAGTTTTCCGTCTTTTGGCCAGTTGAAAACCGAAAAGTAAACTGTGGTTTTATTTTTATCTTCCTTCAAGGTACAGCGTCCCCAATCGAAAATTCCCCATGGACTGGCTTTTGTCCCGTATATGGCTTCTCCGTTTACTTTCATCCAGGTTCCCATGGCCTGCAGACGCTCCGCACTTTCTGCCGGAAATTCTCCTTCGGCAGTTGGTCCAACATTCAACAGGAAGTTTCCGCCTTTGGAAGCGATATCGATGAGATTACGAATAAGCGTTTCGGAGCTTTTCCAGTTGTGATCGTAGCTTTTAAAACCCCAGCTGCCGTTCATGGTCATGCATGTTTCCCAGTCTTTGCCGTCGAGTTCCTCGGGATTGGGAATTTTCTGTTCCGGAGTTTTGTAATCACCGGGGAAATTAGGTCGTTTAAGCCTGTCATTTGTGATGATCGATGGCTGTAGTTTCAGGACTTCCTGAAATTTCTGCGCGAATTCGTCTGTCATTCCTGTAGGGGTGTCCCACCACAAAACGGCAACATCGCCGTAGTTTGTCAGCAGCTCTTTAACCTGAGGAACGGCAACACGATCAATGTATTCGGCCATGGTAGCCTTAGTCTGCGCCGGATCCCAATGACCTGAATGCTCACGGGTATAAGCATCAATCAGGGCCGAATCGGGGTTGTTCCATCCTTCGGCGGTAATTTTTCTGGCAGCAGATCCGCCCGGATTATTCCAGTCCTGCGCCTGGGAATAATAAAAGCCTAATTTGATGCCATATTTCCTGCATGCATCAGCCAATGGTTTCAAAAGATCTTTCCCGTAAGGCGTGGCTTCCACCATATTCCACCTGCTGGCTGCGGAATTGAACAAGGCAAACCCGTCGTGGTGTTTGGCGGTGATTACAATGTACTTCATTCCGGCGTCCTTTGCCATCTTCACCCATGCTTCTGCGTCGTATTTTGTGGGATTAAACTGCTTTGCAAATTTCTGATATTCGAGCACCGGAATTTTATGGCGGTTCATAATCCATTCTGTTCCGCCACGATTCATCTGATGTCCGTTGTAAAGTCCTCCCGGAACGGAGTAAACACCCCAATGAATAAACATGCCAAAACGTGCGTCTCTCCACCATTGCATCCGTTGGTCCGTGTCGGGCTTGTTTTGGGAAAAAGATATTGTTTTAATTATAAAAAGGATACTGACGATTAAAACTAGTTTTTTCATTGGCTTACCAGTGTTTGATAGTTTAACAGAATAAAGGTATTGGTTTTCTTTTTACTTGAAAAACAGATGTGGTTTTTTATTAGTCACTTGCCACCATATCGTATTGTTTTGAAGGTTTCAGACAAATTCCTCCCATTAGTACCTGCTATAATTTGGTAAAATATACAAAATAACTTTTGTTGGTTAAAACCCGAAAAGCCAGGCAATAAGGAATGAACCATTTAAATTTTTTATTGTTAGGTTCAAACAAGAAATTAATTCACGATATTTACCCATAAGAAGATAAGCAAACTAAATTCAAACTTAACACACATGAAGAAAATTACATTTTATCTGGTTGCCCTGATTGCAATTGCAGGAATTATTTCGTGTCAGAAGAAAACTGCCGAAACTGCAAATGTTGAATATTATCGCAGCTTATTGTTTAGTGAAACTCCATTCGATATAGAAAGGGGTGCGCATAAGCTCACCGCTGAAGAAGCTAAAACCATAAACAGTTATAAATTTACTTATGACAGTGTAAACAGATTGGTTTCAGTTGAATATGTAAGAAATGATGTGCTTTTGCCATATTCATCGATGAGAGGCGCTGCTAAAATTGCCTATGAATACAAGGACAATAAACAATTGAAGCATTCGTATGATGTAAAAAATCAAATTATTGTTGATGGAGGTGTTTATACTTCAGAATATACATTGGACGAAAATGGCATGCGTACAGGTCTTAAGTTTTTAGATAAGGACGGCAACCCAATCGAAAACAGAAATAAAATAAACTATTTTACCTGGAGCAAGCTTCCTGATGGAAAGCTTAAAGAAAACAGATATAACCTTAAGGGCGAAGAAATGGTTATGAATCAATTCTGTCCTTTCTATGAATTGCGTTTTACCTATGACGATAAGGGTTATGTTAAACTCATGGAAAATTATCAGGCCGACACTTTATATAATTGTACTGCCGAAAATTGCGGCGAAGTTGGGGTCTCCTATTTTGCTTTTCAATCGACTGATAAAGGTGATTTGACTAGTTTCTCGGTACACAATACAGTAGGCCGTTTATCTAATTTATATTGGGGGTGGGCAAAAAGAATCAATAAGGTCGACGAGAATGGTTATGTGGTAGAAACAGCAATATTCGACCAGGATGACGAATACCTGAGTGGTAAAAATGTGCCCGTAACTGCATATGTAGTTGACGAACATGGCGCAGTTACAGAAGTTAAAAACATGGATAAGGACAGAAACTTAATCAATCATCCGGAATCGGGAGTTGCTGTTACCCAATATAAATACGACGATAAGGGTTTGCCAACCGATACACTTCGTTTTGATAAAAGCATGGTAGCTGTTGCAAAAAAAAT
>JAJYAG010000153.1 GCA_021779665.1 Bacteroidota bacterium
GGAAAATGTTCCTCTATCCACAGAATATGTTATCGATTTCTCAACAGAAAAAGGTAAAAGCTACACTTTAGTTCCTTTGTAATTAATGAATCCTGAAAATGGGGAAAAAATTTATTTTATTTTTTTTGCTACTGGTAAGTGCCCAAACATTTGCCAGTTTGCCAGATGAAAGTTTCTATAAGGAGACATTATTGCTCCTCAAAAAACAAATAATACTGCGTGCCGATGAAGCATTGAAAATGGCCCCGCAAACAGTAACCATGTTTGTGAGTAAGCGAAGTGCAGGAGGCATACACGATTTCTATTCGGAAGGAGATTACTGGTGGCCTGACCCGGATCATCCCGATGGGCCTTATGTTCAACGTGACGGTATGACAAATCCCGATAATTTTGTTGCTCACCGGCATGCAATGATCCGTTTTAGCCAGATAATTGGTTCGCTTTCTTCGGCTTATAAAATAACCGGAAATGAAAAATACGTAAAGGCGGCGTTGATGCATCTGAATGCCTGGTTTATAGATACCACCACCTGTATGAATCCTTCATTGAACTATGCACAGGCTATCAAAGGGCGATTTACAGGGAGAGGGATAGGTATTATTGATACAATTCACCTGATGGAAGTGGCACAAGGAGTAACCGCAATGCAAAACGCATCATGCTTCGATAAAAATATGCTGGCAGCAATTAAGTTGTGGTTCGACAAATATTTAAAGTGGCTGACTACACATCCTTACGGAAAGGATGAGATGAATGCCAAAAACAACCATGGAACATGTTATGTCATGCAAGTCGCCTCCTTTGCCAAACTTACAGGCGACACTTCCCTGTTAAATTTTTGCAGAGAGCAGTTTAAAACAGTTCTTCTACCAAACCAAATGGCCCCCGATGGAAGTTTTCCCCTCGAGCTCAGGCGCACCAAGCCCTACGGGTATTCGCTTTTTAACCTTGACGCCATGACTATGCTTTGTCAGATTCTTTCAGACAGGAATCACGATTTATGGAATTATCAAACCCAGGACGGAAAAAGCATAAAAAGAGGTGTTGAATACATTTTTCCTTATGTTGCCGACAAATCGAAATGGAGCCTACCCAAAGATGTTATGTATTGGGATTTTTGGCCTGTAGCTCATCCTTTTCTTCTTTTCGGTGCAAATGCTTTTGACAATACGGGGTGGTTCTCTACCTGGAAATCTTTAGAGCACTTTCCTTCCGAGAATGAAGTAATACGAAATTTGCCTGTCCGAAATCCACTTATATGGATGGACTAAAGTAAAAAATGAAAATCACAACCTGGAAAACTATTTTTTGTATGTTATCAAAACTATTTTTCTACATCGCTTTCTTTATGGTTTTTACCTGCGGTAATAAAATCATGGCCCAGACAGATAATGGCGACGAAGCATCAAAAATGTTCAATATGGCAAAAGAGCGGGACCAGAAAGCCATTGATGAGGCCGTAAACGGATGGTGGACTGAATCGATGGAAAACCAAGATCAACGAATTGCCTGGTGGCGCGAAGCCCGTTTTGGAATGTTTGTGCACTGGGGCATATACTCCTTACCGGCCGGAGAATGGAAAGGGTCGAAAGTAAATGGTTATGCGGAACATCTTATGCGAAAAGAGAAAATTCCCCGTGCCGAATACCTGGACCTGGCCCAAACATTTAATCCGATTGAATTTAATGCTGATGCCTGGATTGCAAAAGCCAAAAAAGCCGGGATGCATTACTTCATTATTACGGCAAAACATCATGATGGCTTTGCCATGTACCCCTCAAAAATATCAGATTTTAATATCCATGATAAAACCTTATTTACACGCGACCCCATGGCCGAGCTGGCTGCTGCCTGCAAAAAATATGGAGTAAAATTCGGGTTTTATTATTCACATGCTTTTGACTGGGAACATCCGGATGCTCCGGGAAACGACTGGGAATACCAGAACCCCGGCGGCGACCTCAATCTTTTTGGCGGTACCAACTGGTACGATGTTCATCCTGAGCTGTTGCCCAAAGCTGTCAAATATGTCAACGAAAAAGCAATCCCGCAGATCAAAGAGCTTATCCGCTTATATCATCCAGATATTCTTTGGTTTGACACTCCTCATAAACTCCCGCTTTCGGAAAATATCCGTATCCTGAAAGAAATTCGGGCAACCGACCCCAATGTAGTAATAAATGGCAGATTGGCCCGAAGCTCGAACCTTAGGTTTGGCGATTACGCAAATACAGCCGATCGCCCGGCCGAATTCTTTCCGGTGGATGGCGATTGGGAAGCTATCCCGACAACAAATGAGTCCTATGGATATCATAAGTTCGACAACTCCCATAAACCGGCAGCATTCTTTATCACCTTGCTTGCCAATGCCGTTTCACGTGGCGGAAATCTCCTGATGAATATCGGGCCAATGGGAAACGGTGCTTTAGATCCTCGGGATTTATCAATTCTTGATAGCATTGGACAATGGATGGGCAAAAACAGAGAGAGCATTTACGGCACCACTCCGTCGTCTCTCCCAATGCAAAGCTGGGGTGTCACCACTATGAAAAACAATCGGTTTTACCTCCATGTTTTCAAATGGCCAAAGGACAATAAACTTATAGTGGGGGGCTTAAAAAGCAATGTTGCCAATGCTAGGTTTCTTGCAAGCGATAACTGGAAAAAATTGAAGATAACCCGGACAAGTCCTATGGATGTTTGCATTCACCTGGATAATAAAATGCAGGACCCGGTTAATACAGTAATTGAGCTGGAATTTGCAGACAAACCCGAAACTGACACTGTCAGGGTTGCCACACCTGATTTAAATATCAGGTTATTGGCTTTTGATGCCGGATTACACGGCAAAGACCTTCGATTTGGCGATGGAAAAGCCAAAAGATATTATGTTGATAACTGGTTTAATAAGGAACAATGGCTTGAATGGCAATTCAGAACACTGGCCCCCGCCTCCTATAATGTTGTATTAAAGTTTGCCGGTTCTGATGATAGTGGAGGTCAATTTATAGTTACTGCTGATAATGTCTCAATAAAAGGGACCCTTCCTGTGCAACAACAGAAAGGTGAAGTCAATACTTTGTCATTGGGTGTCTTACATCTTAAAAAAGGCGTTCATCATCTTCAAATAAAACCGGAGTTATTAACAAAACCGGAACTTATGAAGATCCTGGAAATTTGTCTTATCCCGCTCAAATAGCTACATAGCGGCAGGAATTAATTTACAGGCTCCTGCCAACAGTGCCTTTATTATCAGGTTCCAATTGCTTTAACTACTTGGTAGTATGTTCGAAAAGTAAGTATAATGTTGATTTTTTACATTTTTAGTTTCCAAATTATGAGAAAAATTTTAGTAACACCAGTCATTATCTTGTTATTTACTTTCCACATAAGTGGTCAGGATTCCATTACGCGAAACCAGCGGATGCAATGGTGGCGCGAGGCGCGTTTTGGCATGTTTATCCATTGGGGCGTATATTCCGTACCCGGAGGCGTATATGAAGGACACCAGATGAACCGTGGTGGTGCGGAATGGATAATGAACCGCAGTAAAATTCCGGTGCTGGAATATCATAAATTTGCCGAACAGTTTAATCCGGTGAAGTTTGATGCAGAAGCTTGGGTTAAAATGGCCAAGGATGCCGGAATGAAATATATTGTTATCACAGCCAAGCATCACGATGGTTTTGCCATGTTCAAATCCGATGCCAGTAAATGGAATATTGTTGATGCTACCCCTTATGGGAAAGATATTTTAAAACAATTAGCCGATGCTTGTAAAAGGAATGGGATTAATTTAGGCTTTTATTACTCCCAGGCGCAGGACTGGAATAATCCCGGCGGGGCTGCCGCACGTAAACTTGCCGTTGAGGGCTGGGCTGATCCAGATTCTGCTTTAATTGATGCTTACACGAAGGAACACAACGGGCACTGGGATCCGGCCCAAACCAAATCAACAATGGACGAATATATCGACCGCGTTGCAGTTCCACAGGTGAAGGAACTTCTCACAAATTATGGCGATGTGGCTGTTTTATGGTGGGATACACCAACCAACATGACAGATGAATATGCACAGAAACTTCAGGAATTGCTGAAAATTCAACCCGCTATCATAGCAAACGACCGTTTAAAACGGCCAAACTTCCCGGGCGATTATAAAACACCTGAACAAAAAATCCCAAAACCAGAAGAGTTAGACGGCAAAGATTGGGAAACATGTATGACTATGAACGGAAGCTGGGGCTACAAAAGCTACGATCATAACTGGAAAACCACAGAAACACTTGTCCGTAACCTGATTGATATTGCTTCAAAAGGTGGTAATTTTCTGTTAAATGTAGGACCAACTGCCGAAGGAGAATTTCCTCAGGAAAGTATTGAGCGTTTAAAGGAAATGGGAAACTGGATGAAGGTAAATGGTGAAGCCGTATATGGCACAAAAGCAAGTCCCTGGGGACTCTTTGACTGGGGACGGTGTACCCGAAGAGATGTTAAAAACAATACTGTTCTCTACTTTTCTGTATTTAACTGGCCAACTGATGGTAAAATCATCATTCCGGGTTTTAATAGCAAAATAAAGAGCGCTTCCTTAATGGCCAACGGAAAACCGGTAAAAACATCGATACTCAACAACCAGTTAATCATCCTTCTTCCTGAACAAGCGCCTGATAAAATAGCAAGTGTAGTAAAGGTTGAGCTCAATGGGATGCTTAAAAATAAAACAGCACAGGAAGCAAAGGTAAAAATGAAATCAGGGGAGCTTGATTAACCATGGAATGCTAAATGTCTGAATTAAAAACTCACGAGCATGCATAAATTATTAAAATTTCTATTTCTTATTGTTATTCCATTCCTGTCGGTTGCGGCAAGGGCAAATAATGCGGCCATTGTTCTTGTTAAATCTATTGCTGAATTACAGGAGGCCATAAATAAAGCAATACCCGGAAATCAGATTATCCTGGCGGACGGAGTTTATTCCGTCAACGAAAATATTATTGTCCACTGCCAGGGAACAAAGGCCAACCCAATTGTTATAGCATCTCAAACCATTGGTGGTGTTACACTTGAAGGAATTAGCGGATTTAAACTGGAAAGTCCTGCCTCGTATGTTGTAATTAAAGGTTTTATATTAAAACATAACACAGGTGTTACATTTATCGGTCCCGGGGCCACTTTTTGCACTTTAACAAGGAATGTTTTTGAATGTGCACCGGTAAATGCAGGCTCAAAGGCGTATCTTACTGTTTCGGGCGATCATAATGAAATTAGTTACAATACTTTTCAGAATAAGTTCGATGAAGGACAAATGATTTCTGTTCAGGGGCCCGGTTCAGACAAAATGGCCAAAAATACATGGATCCATCACAATTACTTTTATAATTTTCCACCAAAGGCCAATAACTGCTCAGCTATTCAGATCGGACTTAGCGGTCGCAGCATGGATTCAGCCTTTTGCCTGGTGGAACATAATTTGTTTATTAAAACCGCCGGTGAAAACGAAGGTTGTATCTGTCATAAATCCTGTAAAAATATTATACGATTTAACACTTTCGGGCCTGGAAGCGAGGAAGTATCTATCCGGCATGGCAATGGCAGCAAAATCTACGGGAACTTCTTTATTGAGAATACAGGTTTACGTTTTAGCGGTGACGATCATCTTATTTACAGCAATTATTTCAAAGGCTGCCGTGATGCCATTGTATGCACAAACGGTGATGGCGAAGTGGCAGATGGTTCGAAACTTACCTGTCACGACAGGCCCGACAGGGTCCAGGTTGTTTATAATACCATAGTTGACTGTAAAAGCAGCTTCCGTCAGCCTATAAGAAAAAATGGCCTTGGAGCAACCAGCATTACTTTTGCAAACAATATCATCCAGGGTGGAAATCCTGTATCCATAGATGGCCCTTACCTAAATCCGGTTTGGAAAGGGAATATCCTTTGGAATACCAGCGGAGGGGTTATTCCATCCTCAGGATTTATTTTGGAAGACCCAAAACTGACAGCTGGTAAGGATAGAATTTACCATCTTTCAAAAGGAAGCCCTGCTATCGGAGCTGGAGTTGGAGATTTTCCATATGCCACCTTCGACATGGATGGGCAGAAAAGGGCCAATAGCCTGGATGCAGGAGCCGATCAGTTTTCGAACGAGCCTGCATTTAACAAACCTATAGAGATAAAAGACGTAGGCCCTAATGCTGCTATTTTTAATCCCAAGCGGGGTACATCACAGGGTGTACCAGATGCCCATCTCAGTTATACACCTGGTTCTGTTCCCGGCTCTTGGGCAAAAGCAACAGCCGAAACAGTGATGGCAAGATACCCTGATTACCGCAAGGCATACTGGAAGGATTGGTCATATGTACAGGGGTATATGTTCTGTGGCTTTGAAATGCTATACCATTCCACTGGCGATAAAAAATATATGGAATATATCCGGCAATACATTGACCATTTTGTAGATAAAGATGGCAATTATACCGGCGACAGGCTCACCAACCTTGATAACCTTATGACAGGCACATCGATTGTTGCAATGTATCAATACACAGGTGATGAAAGATACAAAAAAGCGGCTATTCAGTTCAGAAAAGTATTTGACACATACCCACGCAGCGATGGCCAGTTCTGGCACGGTAACACTAAACCAAATATGTGGATCGACGGCATCTTTATGGGTCAAATGTTTCTTATCCGCTACGGACAAGCAATAGGCGATGCTGCTTATAGCCTGGATGAGGCTGCCAGGCAAATTACCGTGTTCGCCAGACACTGCGCCAAAGGTAATTCGGGATTATACCTGCATGCATGGACTGAAAAACCAAAAGAAACTAACTGGGCAGACACCATCACCGGGCTTTCTCCTGAGGTTTGGAGCGAAGGACTGGGCTGGTATGCCTTGGTAGTTCCCGAGCTTTTAACTGTTATGCCCAAAAATCACCCCAGATATTCAGAAGTGCTTAGTATTTACACCCGTATGGCTGAAGGTCTGAAAAATACACAAGATATGCAAACCGGCGGCTGGTATATGATTGTTGACAAAGGAACAAAACCGGGAAACTGGATCGATCCATCTGGTACTGCCATGTTTGTTTATTCCATCCGGCGAGGTATCGACTTGGGACTGTTGGATAAAAAAACGTACGAACCAATTGCCAGGAAAGGTTTTAAAAGCCTTTCAGCCTTTGCAGTAATTAACGATAAAGGGTTGGTGGATATTCTTGGAGGTGGCGATGGAATCAGCATTAAGAAAGACTTTGACTCCTATGTAAGTGTTCCACGCATCATAAACGCTAAAGAGGCCGTGGGTGGGTTCCTTTGGGCCTCCGCCATTATGGAGAAACCAAAAAAGTAATATTTGGTTATAAAACACAATATCGATGTTTAGCAAAAATAAAATTGGCATCCTGCTCATAAGGATGTTGTATATCCTAGATCAGACCTCTTTCAACAAGGAAAGAGCTGTTCAAATTTAGCAGACTAATTATTTCACCGGCTATTTAACAAACATAACGCATCACACCATGACCAGAATTCGCATATTCTTTTTAATAACAGCTATTTCGATCTGTTCCCTTCTTTGGGGACAAAATAGGCCTTCACACGACAAAACCTGGCCCTATCCGGTGCCGTGCCGTATAACCGACGGCAATAATCCGGATGTTATGGTTATGACCCTTGGGGATGTTCAAACACCTCTTGCCCAGGGAATATTTAACCCATCTGCCGATGAAGTCAAGCTAAACAATGGCATTGTATTACCAAACTATTATAAAGATTCTCTAAAAGTCAGGTATTACTCGCCTGTTGATAAATCAAAATTCCCTCTACCCCCGTCGGGATGGTGTTCCTGGTACTATTATTATCAGGAAATCACTGAAAATGAAATTAAACAAAACACAAAATGGATTGCTGATAACCTGAAAGATTTTGGTGCCAGTCATGTCCAGATCGATGATGGTTGGCAGGGGACAGGACATGGATTAGGCGAAAACCGCGACTGGACAACCATTAACAATCGCTTTCCGGGAGGCATGAATAATTTGGCTGCTTACATTAAATCCAACGGACTCCTTCCCGGTCTCTGGCTCGCACCGCATGGGCAAAGTAACCTGGAAGTGGTAAAAAGGGCTCCGGAGGCCTTTCTTCTTAAACCTGACGGCACATCCGCTTCCGACACATGGGAGGGCAAATACCTTGTGGACCCTTCTTCGAATGAAGGCCAGGCCTACATTAAAAACCTGTTTAAAACATTGTCGGGTTGGGGGTACGAATATTTCAAAATTGATGGCCAGCCCATTGTTGTGAGAGAATATCGCAGCAAAAAGGAATTCATGAAGAATCCTAATGATGATACCGATGAACTTTACCGAAATACGCTCCGAAGCATGCATGAGGCTATTGGTCCCAACAAATATTTGCTGGGATGCTGGGTAGTGCCTCTGGAAGGGATTGGAATAATGAACGGTTCCAGGACCAGTGGTGATGTCCATCTCGACTGGCGAGGTTTTAAAACAGCATTGCGCAGCACCATGGAATATTACTATCTCCATAACATTGCATGGTACTGCGACCCGGATGTAATGCTGGTACGAAACCCTCTGCCTCTTGACCAGGCACGTGTATGGGCCACACTCCAGGGACTAACAGGGCAAGCCTTGATGTTGAGTGACCGGATGATGGATCTCCCGGAAGAACGCCTTGAAATAGTTAAACGTGTATATCCTGCTGTTGATATCCGCCCGTTGGATCTGTTTTCCATTCAGCGTAACAAACGAATCTGGGATCTAAAGATCAACCATCTTGGCCTGAATTATGATGTGGTAGGCGTTTTCAACTTCAACACCGATAATGCATCTCCTATATATGTCAATTGGAACGATTTGGGCCTGAATGGGGATGTTCCGGTTCATGTGTTCGATTTCTGGAATAAAGAGTACCTCGGAATTTATGAAAAAGGAATTGCCCTGGATTTACCACAGACCAGTTGCCGGGTACTAACACTTGTGCCGTCCAATAGCCTGATTCAGCTCATTTCAACAAGCAGACATATCACACAAGGCTGGGTAGATGTTACAGCTCAAAGTTATAATGAAAAAACAAACATCTATAAGGGTTCCAGCAAAGTTGTTAAAAACGATCCCTACGAATTGCGGTTTGCCTTTCCGAAAGGCTCAAATTATATAATAAAATCCGCAGTTGCAGTAACTTCTACCGGAAAAATACCTGTAAAAATAATGAACCACCAGGGATGGGCGGTTGCTGAGTTTATTTCGCCGGTTACAACAGAGATTAAATGGGAAATACGTTTTGAACAGGATAAGATGTATTCAATCCCAACCCAGGAACCAACAGAACTTTGGATAGAAAGGGTTGGTTTCGACGGCGTAAATATCCATTGGAGCCACCGGATGCAGGAATATACTGGCTATCAGGTTTCCCTTAACGGAGAATTACTCGGTTATACTCCATCCACTCTGTTCCCGGTTCGCGGCTTAAACCCCGACAAAACCAATATTATAGATATAAAAACCATTGGCAACGATTTCTCAGTTAGCGGCAAAAAAGCTTCCATACGCTTCTCATTACGGCCAATGATCCCCCAAAGCATATATCTTTCGGAACTTGAACCTGTAAATGAAGGGAAAGGTTGGCGGCTTCCCGAAAGAAATAAAACAATTCTTGGAAAAGCTATGAAACTGGGAGGTAAATTTTACTCCAAAGGCATGGGAGTTCCTACTAATTCGGAGATAGCATACAATCTGAAAGGTATGTTTAGCACATTCTCCGCAATTGTAGGAATCGACGAAGAAAACAAAAAAGAAGGAAATGCGGAATTTATTGTCATTGCCGATGGAAAAGAGCTATGGCGAAGCGGTGAGATGACCCGTTCTGCGGGAACAAAGGAACTAAAACTGGACATCAAAGGGGTGAACAATCTGGTACTAAAGGTAACCCGTGGTGCAGGAGGCGCAAGCGGCGACCAAACAAACTGGGCCGATGCAAAAGTGGAAATGTAAAAGATTACAAAGAAAGTTTAAACTTTACATAAAAAACTATGAACATTAAGACAGTAGCATTAAATGCCTTAATTATTTCCTTTTTGAATATTCTCCCTGATGCGATAAATGCTCAGGTTGATAAAGAGAAAGCAGATCTTAGCCATTGGCCAAAGGGCTGTTCGCCAAAAGAAGTTGGGAAGAAAGTGGCTGACCACTTTGTAGCAACCACACACACGAATTTTGGCAGCCAAAAGCCACCCAAAGTAATTACCTACCCTGAAGTCTGCGCCTGGTATGGTGCATTGACATTTGCTCAAGAAAGCCGGGACAAAAAGCTTGCCGGAAAACTGGCTGATCGTTTCGAGCCTCTGTTTGGCAAGGATTCTGCGCTTATTCCTGTGCCTGACCATGTGGACTATACCGTTTTCGGCAGTGTTCCACTGGAATTATACCTCCAAACTCATCAGCAAAAATATCTTGATATGGGGAAAAAAATTGCAGACAAGCAATGGAGTGCCCCTGAAGGACCGCGGGTTAAACCAGAATCGCATGTATTCTATTCCCGCGGATTAACCTGGCAAACCCGCATGTGGATCGATGATATGTTTATGATTACAGCCGTTCAGTCCCAGGCATACAGGGCTACAGGTGAAAAAAAATATATCGACCGCGCTGCCGCAGAAATGGTAGTTTACCTCGATTCATTGCAGTGCCCCAACGGATTATTTTACCATGCTCCCGATGTACCATTTTTCTGGGGACGCGGAAACGGATGGATGGCAGCAGGAATGAGTGAACTGTTGCGATCGTTGCCTGAAAACAACCCCAATCGGCCCAAAATAATGGATGGGTACCGTAAAATGATGGCTTCTTTATTAAAATACCAATCAACAGAGGGGATGTGGCGCCAGCTTGTCGACGATTCTGTATCCTGGCCAGAAACTTCCTGTACAGGCATGTTTGCTTTTGCAATGATAACCGGAGTTAAGAATGGCTGGCTGGATAAAAACACGTATGGACCCGCCGCCAGAAAAGCATGGCTGGCTTTAATATCCTATATCGACGAAAACAATAACATCCGGGAAGTATGCCAGGGTACCAATAAGAAGAATGACAGACAATATTACCTGGACCGTCAAAGGATAACCGGCGATTTACATGGACAAGCTCCAATACTGTGGTGTGCCACTGCCTTGTTGCGTTAAAACAATTTATTACAATAATATAAAGCAATGAAAAACAGACAAGTACTAAAAATAAAGAGTGTTATAATTATTTTGTTTTGTCTCCAAACCATTTATTCACAGTCTCCAACCTGGACCGAAATTGCGCCTGGCGTTTGGAAAACAACCATTGGTACACCTGAAGCATATAATTTATTTAGTGCAGCGGAGATTCTACCTAATACAAATGCTATTTCAAAATTAGGAGAAGCTGCATTTCCTCTTTCCAGGGATAAGATAAATGCCGAAACAGTGAATTGTAAAACATTCCTGAGGTTTCCCCTCGATAAAGGTGAAGAAATCTTTGGATTAGGGCTTAACTTCAAAACAGTGTACCAACGCGGAAAGATACTTCAGCTACATGTAGACCATTACGGCGGTACAGATAATGGCCGGACGCATGCGCCTGTTCCGTTTTATGTATCGGATAAGGGCTATGGCGTTTTTATCAACAGTGCCCGTTATATAACTGTTTATGCCGGAACCGGAGTCCGGAAAGATAGTCCGGATGCACCTGAGCCCAAAGACCGAAATACTGACAAAAGCTGGACATCGAAGCCCTATTCCGATGCAGTGGAAATGGTAGTTCCTGCAGCAGGAGCCGAAGTATATGTTTTTGGAGGACCCACAGCACTGGATGCCATACGGCGTTATAACCTCTTCTGTGGTGGCGGGTGCTTACCTCCACGTTGGGGATTGGGTTTTACTCAACGTGTAAAAACACTTTATACTTCCGAAGAAGTTGTTGCAGAGGCCAAATCATTTGCAGAAAAAGGATTCCCTCTCGATTTTATAGGCCTCGAGCCCGGATGGCAAAGCAAAGCATATCCCTGCTCCTTTGAATGGGATAAAACCCGTTATCCGAATCCTGCCGGCTTTGTAAAAACAATGAAAGATATGGGGATCCGGTTAAATTTATGGACTAATCCATACGTGTCCCCTGCTTCTCCAATGTATCAAGCACTTCAGCCTTATATTGGATCTCACACAGTATGGGGAGGCGCTGTACCAGACTATACAATGCCTGAAGCACAGAAAATTCTTCTTAACCAAATAAATAAAGATCAGGTTAGTCTGGGGATCAGTGGTTATAAAATTGATGAATGTGATGGATACGATCGTTGGCTGTGGCCAGACGTGGCTAAATTTCCATCAGGTAACAGTGCCGAACAGATTCGCCAAACCTATGGGGTTCTTCTTCAAAAAACGACCACGCACCAATACCATGATAATAACACCCGCACGTTTGGCCTAGTGAGGGCATCAAACGGTGGAGCCTCCTCCTTTCCTTATGTAATTTATAACGACTATTACAGCCATGAGGATTTTATCACAGCCTTAATTAACAGTGGATTTAATGGCGTTTTGTGGACACCCGAAGTACGTAGCTCCAAAACCGGTGAGGAATGGCTTCGGAGGTTTCAAACCGTTTGTTTTTCGCCTATGGCCATGATAAATGCCTGGTCTAGCGGAACCAAACCATGGTCATACCCCGAAGTTGAAAAAGAGGTTAAGAACTATGCCCTGTTAAGGATGCAACTCCTTCCCTATTTTTATTCCGAATTTGCAAAATACCATTTTGAAGGAACCCCTCCTTTTCGTGCCATGAACCTGGAGCCTGGCTTTGATGCAAAAGCCAAATCGGAACTAAAAAACGACAATCTGGGAGAGAACCCCTATGCCGAGGCAGTTACCAAAGAAATTAAAGATCAGTACATGGCTGGAGAATATTTGCTGGTAGCCCCGTTGTTTACCGGCCAGACATCACGCACTGTTATTTTGCCCAAAGGCAATTGGTATGACTTTTACACAGGGAAATATGTTGGAAATGGCGAAATAATTACCGTTTCGCCAGGATTGGAAAAAATACCGGTATTTGTCAAAGATGGCGGGATAATCCCCATGATGCCTCCCATGCTTCATGCTCCTTCGGCAAATGAAAAATACGACCTGGAAATACGTTTTTATGGAACAAATGCAGGAAGATATGCATTGTATGATGATGATGGGGAAACGTTCAATTATGAAAAAGGTGATTACTCCTGGCGTATTATAACAGTCGACAGGGATAAAAAAGGGAAACTTTCAGGGAGCATTTCCAAAGTCATTCAAGGGAAACCTGACAATATCAATAAGGTTTCATGGAAATTCATGTCAGTAGAATGAACTTATTAAGCACTTATAAACTTAAATGCTATATTTAGATTGAAAACAGAAATTAAAAATACCAATCAAAATGAATATAAGTAACCTGATTTCGAACATTCACTGGTTTCCGGTAACAGTGCTCACAATAGCCTCTTTTATAATAGGGTTTTTATGGCATCAGCCTTTTTTATTCGGGAAAACCTGGAAGCATGAAAATAACCCAAGCAATATTCCGCTAAAGATTAACGCACCCTTGATTTTTCTTGGAACTGCCATAATGCACTTCATCGGCATATCGGGTTTAAGCTCTGTAACGTCCGGAATAGGGGGAATCAACGGTTTTTTAACAGGGTTTTTAATTTCATGCGCCTGGATTTTGCCAGCAATGAGCGGAACCTATTTATTTGCAAATCGTTCCCTTAAATTATTGGCTATTGATGCCGGAATGTACATAGTACTATTTTCTTTATTCGGAGCAATTTTGGGAATATGGTAGCTGAAACAAGTTGAATTGTATGCCACAGAATGTAATTGGATTAAAACCATGGGACTCACGTAAAATGGTTTTTGATAACTACTACTAACAATTTGTTTTCACGAACATAACTAATGAAAAATTTTAAAAAACTAAAATACTTTCGCAAGAGCATTAAAATGCGCCCGGATCTTATGACCGGGCGCATTATGGCTAAATTTGGTTAAATTAATACATGTCAGAACTTCAAAATTCAGGTTATCGCAACTGGAATTTACCTCTTTCAGAAAAATCGTCCTGCAAAGGTCCTAACATTTTAACTTCATTATCGTTTTTGGAAGAAAGCGTAATTGCAAATATTTTAATCTGTTCATTCACAGGAAGTACTATTTTCCTGGCATTCCGCGGAACAGGCAATTCATATTTATACAAATAACAATACTGGTAAGCATTATTTTTAGAAGGATATGCCTGATGGCAATGTGAAGCAAACCATGCGATATTGTCCGTATACAGGTAAGGCTCATCCATTCCGGTAACTGTGAACTGGTCGGCGGCAAATTTACGGTTATAGAACTGCCCTATATAACCCATCCAATTTTGAATTTTTCTACTGAACTTCTGAGAATCAATTAAAAAATCACCAGTGGTATTTGAATTGGAAGCTGCCAGTAAATAAATTTTGGAATAATTTCCTTCAGGTATGTCAATTTCCTGGCCTTTACAGGAAACAGCATTCATTTGGGCATCTTCGACATTACCTATTTTGAAATGAATGTCTTCGCTTACTATTTCTTTGGAAATCATTTCGGCGGGATAATTGCTCCTCCGGCTGAAGTTACCATCATCGCGATTATTATCGAAACTAAAGACATCCTGGTTAAAAGGAAGCGTGAGCTGCAACTGATCTTTACCTGAAAAATCTCCCTGAGACGAGGCAAATTTGACTGCGAAGCTTCTAACAGCATATTTATCAATATCAAAGGTTAAAGCATTTCCAAAAAATTTGGTTTCACCAATTTTCTGTTCCTGACCGTTAACTTCAAAAGCTGCCACTATTTTCCCAGGAAAAGATATGTTTACCTCCTTGTTATCCTTTCCGGTCAATTCATTTACGCGAATTATAAAATACTCATCCGATTCGCTCTTTTTAAATGCCATTAAACCGACTTTTTGTGAATTAAGGGTCAAAAACGAAATTTTTTTCCCTAATTTTCCATCATGCTTAGCAGTTTCAAAGGCAATTAAAGGCTGATTAAAGAATTTGGCCTGCCATTGGGTATTTCCTTTTGCCCAATCGCCTTCATGCGAATAAATTCCATATTTAAACTCGTGTACTCCCCAATCCTGCGATGTTTGAGGCAGATACGACCGGTTACTTTCGGGGGTATATAAAAGTGTCAGTCTGATGGTATTGTCGTCGGGTTTATCCGAACCGTATTTACAGTCCTCAAGCACCGAAACGCCGTAAGCGCCCGAATGGTCGGTTACATCAATCCATTCTCTGGAAGGGACTTCAAACTTATTGAATGTATTGTTAGCTCTCTGAATTGTTCCCAGCCCCAGGTTATAGGTAGCATTTTCGTTCGAAGCTGTAAAAGGGAAAGCTGCTTTCAAACTTACGCCTTTTGATTGCCAGTCGGCCCGGTTGAATACTTCTATCCGGTTGCCGGCTTCGCCCATAGTCAGGCTTAAAACCTGCAATATTTGCGAATTCCGTCCTTCGCGCGAAATTTCCAGTGAAACCCTTACAGGTCCCTTTTCAATTACACGAATCACAGGTTTTTCGTTCATGAAACCGATCGGCGGATTTTGTCTGTCTTTCCAATCCATATTCCAGGCAGGCCATTCTGATGGCTTTTCTTTCAGAAATTCTAACCGGGCAGGTTGTGAAAGAAGTTCCTTTTTTAACTTTTTGTCAAAAATGCTCAACAAATCACCATTTTTTGCAATTTCAATTTTGTAAAAATCATTCTCTATCAAATTTTCAGAAACAGATAACCCTGGTTTTGAATTTGCTTTTTCAGAAGTTTCACGAACATCAAAAACTCCCATCCCTAAAGAAGGAAGCTTCGCATAAAAAATGAACCTGAGCTTTTTATCGGTTCTTTCCAAAATTTGAGAAGGGACTTCCTTTCCATTATAATCAAATACTTTGATATCCGCGGGTAAAGTTTCGTAGTCAAGCACAGCTGTAACAACATCTTCCCTTGTGGATGCCACCGGATTATAAACTACAATTGACCGGCCCTTTCCCGAAGTATTAAGATCTTGGGCTATTGCCGAAAACGAATTTTTAACAACCTCCGCAAAACCATTCCCGGCAATAAATTCATCATTCCAAGCATACTCATAAGCTTTTGGTATGCTTGTGCCGGGTAAAATATCATGAAACTGCGACCCTAAAACCAAATCCCAGGACCTGTTAAGTTTTTCAAACGGGTAAGAGGCATATCCGCAAATATTTGCATAGGAAGCCAACCCTTCAGCCATTGATGCAAGACCTTCATTTTTCCGGTTTAACCGTTTCATATATGCCTGGGAGGTAAGCGACCCGGCACTATGCTCAATCAACAACAGGTCGCCTGAATAAACAGGCATTTTTTTCCTTATCTCCGGGGTGATATCCCGAAACATTTGATCGGACGAGGTAAGGACCACTTTAAAATTGCCATCTTTGTTGCGGACACTGCCAGAAGCATTTTTGACATCCATTTCTCTTGGAGCACCGCCAACATCCCCCACACCATAGTAACGGAAATCAAACGGG
>JAJYAG010000154.1 GCA_021779665.1 Bacteroidota bacterium
GGGTTTTGCAGGAATTGTTTACTCCGAAAGCAGCTTTATGCTTATAGACGTGGAAGGTTACCTCTCACCCGAAGTTATAACCCGTTTAATTAATGGAAAGGTGAATTTTGGCGCAGTTTCAAAATTATACGACATCACCAAACTGGGGCAGGATAAAAAGAAAAAACCCGATCAAAAATAGTCTTCATGAACAAGATTTTAGAAATAACCGATCTTCATAAATATTTCGGGAAAATTAAAGCAGTTCAGGGTTTATCGCTCGAAGTGCTGCCCGGCATGGTTTTCGGGCTGCTGGGACCTAACGGCAGCGGAAAAACCACCACTCTGGGCATGGTATTGGATGTGGTTGCCAAAACAAAAGGTGAATACAAATGGTACGGTCAGAGCCCAAGTAAAAAAATACGTAAGGAAATAGGTGCAATTCTTGAGGCGCCTGCCTTTTACCCTTACCTTTCGGGCGAAGATAACCTGAAGATTGTGGCCCGCATCAAAGAAATTCCTTATTCGAGAATTAACGATGTTCTCAATCAGGTAGGACTTCTCGACCGCCGCATGCATAAATTCCAGACCTATTCTCTGGGGATGAAACAACGGCTCGCTATTGCTTCGGCTCTGCTCTCCGACCCGCAGGTACTGGTACTCGATGAGCCTACCAACGGCCTGGACCCGACCGGAATTGCCGATGTGAGGGAAATCATCAAAAGAGTTTCGTCCGAAGGCAAAACCATCATCCTGGCAAGCCATTTACTCGACGAAGTTCAAAAAGTCTGCACCCATTTCGCAGTTCTAAACAAAGGCAAAAAAGTTTATTCGGGAAGTGTGCAGGAAGCTATGGGCGATACCGAAAAAGTTGAAATTTCGGCTCCCGATCTGGATGCCCTGGCGCAAAAAGCCGGTGCTTGCCCTTTTGTAAAAGAAGTGGAGCGCAACAGTCAGCACCTTATAATATCACTCACCGATGGTAATAACAGTTTTACCCTTAATAACTACCTTAGTGAGCAGGGAATAGTATTATCGCAGCTTACAACTATCAAAAAGAACCTCGAAAAACAGTTTTTAGAAATCTTATCCCAAAACCAATGATTCGCTTATTAAATATAGAATGGCTGAAGCTCCGCAGATACAAAGCTTTTAACATATTAATGATTCTTTATTATGTTGTATTTATTGCGATATGCTCCAGCGGCATGGCTGTTCTGGAGTTTCTGAAAGACAAAGGAGCCGAATTCAAAGGTTTTTCTCCAACCATGCTGCCTATTTACGACTTTCCGGATATATGGCAGAACCTAACCTATGTAATCACGGTGCTTAACATCTTCCCGGCATTCATGATCATCATATCCATTACCAACGAAATTCAGTTTAAAACACTTCGCCAGAATATTATAGACGGTTTGGACCGCATGGATTTTTTTCTTTCGAAGTTTAATTTCATTTTTGCTGTAAGCCTAGCAAACACACTGATATTATTCCTGAATGGATTAATTCTCGGCCTGATTTACTCATACGACAAAAGTCCGGAGGCCATTTTAACAAACACAGAATTTCTGTTTGGATTTTTCCTCAACAACCTGACATTTTTTGTTTTTGCTTTTCTTCTGTCACTTTTGATTAAAAGAACCGGAATTGTTATTGTTCTGCTTGGCATTTATGCGCTTTTTGCAGAACCGCTGGCCACATTGATTTTGGCCAATGTGCCTGCTTTTCCTAAGTTCTGCAAGGTAATTGTGGATTATTTCCCAATCAAAGCGCTTAACAACCTGATTCCAAATCCATACGGCCGTTATATTTTTATGGAAATTACCGACTATGTTCCTTTCAAAGCAATTGCAATTGTAATTGGTCAACTTGGGGTATACCTTTCTTTTATCTGGCTTTTGCTAAAGAAAAGAGACGTGTAGCTTACCCTTTTTTACAGTATATCAAAAAATTACAGATAAATTCCAGTTGGAATCATTCACTCCTCAACTTCTTATTAATTTTATCACCATTTCAGGAATATAACTTTTAAATGCCTATTTTTACAGGCTGATGGAAAAAAACTGGATAATAAAAGAACCTGGCAATCCTGAAGATGTTCAGCATCTTATGGATGTTTTGGGCATCGATCGCGTACTTGCAGTATTGCTCTCCCAACGTGGGATACGTTCGTTCGAAGAAGCTAAATATTTTTTCCGTCCGGAGCTGTCGAACCTCCACGATCCTTTTCTGATGAAGGATATGGACAAGGCTGTCGACCGCCTTTGTGCCGCGATTGACCGTAAAGAGAAAATCCTGATTTACGGCGACTATGATGTCGATGGCACCACTGCTGTGGCATTGGTTTATCTTTTCCTGAAAAGTATTTATTCCAACATTGCCTTTTATATCCCAAACCGCTACGACGAGGGATATGGCATTTCGTACAAAGGAATTGATTATGCGAAAGACAATGGATTTCCGCTGGTGATAGCGCTCGATTGCGGAATTAAGGCCGTCGAAAAAATTGAGCATGCCCGCAAATGCAAAATCGATTTTATCATCTGCGACCACCATTTCCCAAGCGATACCATCCCTGAAGCTGTTGCCATACTTGATCCCAAACGGCTCGATTGCGATTATCCCTATAAACATCTTTCGGGATGCGGTGTGGGTTATAAGTTTATGCAGGCTTTGGCCATAAAGAAAAATATACCTCTTTCGGGACTTGAACGTTTTCTCGATCTGGTAGCCGTAAGCATTGCCTCCGATATTGTTCCCATCACAGGCGAAAACAGGATTCTCTCATATTTCGGACTTAAAAAGCTGAATGAAGATCCAACCATGGGTTTACGTTCAGTGATAAAGACCTCGGGAATTGAAAACAAGGAAATCACTATTGACGATATTGTATTTAAGATAGGGCCGCGTATCAATGCTGCCGGAAGAATCGAATCAGGTAACCAGGCGGTGGAACTGCTTATTTCGAAGGACGAAAGTCTTGCCAGCTCCATGAGCGATAAAATAAACGAGTTCAACAATACCCGCAAAAATATCGATACTACCATTACCACCGAGGCTATGAAACTGCTTGCCAGCGACCCGCTGATAAAGCAGAAAAGAAGCACGGTGCTGTTTAATCCCAAGTGGCATAAAGGAGTAATTGGTATTGTAGCCTCCCGTTTAATTGAATCGTATTACCGCCCCACAATTGTACTTACCGAATCAAATGGATTTGCCACCGGTTCAGCCCGCTCCATCGATGGTTTCGACCTTTATCAGGCAGTGGATGCTTGCAGCGACCTGCTCGAAAATTTTGGCGGTCACATGTTTGCTGCCGGACTAACCATGAAGCTCGAAAACGTGGAGAAATTCCGCAAACGTTTTGAGGAAGTGGTGGCCAATACCTTGAGAGAAGATCAGCTTATTCCCCATATTGAAATTGATGCCCAGCTCGAACTTCGTGATATTACTCCTAAGTTTTTCAGAATCCTGAAGCAATTTCAGCCATTCGGACCTGAAAATATGTCGCCGGTTTTTCTAACCAAGAATGTTGTGGATAACGGTTGTGGCCGATGCGTTGGCTCGTGCGGCGGACATTTGAAACTAGAACTTATTCAGGAAGCAGAACCTTTCCACTCCTACCCTGCCATTGGATTTCAGCTTGGCCAGCATTGGGAGTATATTAAAGCCGGCAACCCCTTCGATATCTGTTATTCTATTGAAGAAAACGAATTCAGGGGCATTACCAATCTGCAAATAAGGTTAAAGGATATTAAATAAGAGGAGTCCTCAGTCCACAGACCACAGCAAACAGCCATTGGAATTGTGAAAAGTCGGGTTATTCGTTAAATGCTTTCGGCCGTGGTCTGACGGCTGAGGTCCGTCGACTAATAATTCCTGTCATTCTGGCATAAGTTCTTCATGGAACGTTAATTGCTTTATCTTCTTCCAGGCTTGAAAATCCAGAACATCAAAAGATCAACTTAAAAATTAAAAACATGAGATTAATAGCAAGTTATACCAATCATCCTGATGCGGGGATTATCCGGCACGACGACTCCGCAATTCTTGATTCCTATTCAAGAACGGTAGTAGATGTTACTAAAAAAGTCAGCAATTCGGTTGTTCAGGTAAGGGTCGTTAAAAAGCAATCAGCTAAAAATCAATCCAACCGTCCAATGGAGGCCAATGGCTCAGGTTTCCTGATCTCCACAGACGGGCTACTTGTAACAAACAACCATGTTGCCGGCGATTGCGAAAAAATAAACATTGTACTGCAGGACGGCAGAATTTTTCAGCCAGTCACCATCGGTAGTGATCCTTACACCGATTTAGCCGTATTAAAGATTGACGCCGCAGGGCTAAAAGCTTTACCCTTCGGCAACTCTGATAACCTGCAGGTAGGCCAGATGGCAATTGCTGTTGGTAATCCGTATGGATTTAATTATACAGTAACAGCGGGTGTTATAAGCGCACTGGGACGAACACTGCGCTCCGAAGCAGGCCGCATGATCGAAAATGTGATCCAGACCGATGCAGCACTTAACCCGGGAAACTCGGGAGGTCCACTGGTGAATTCCAATGGTGAAGTTATCGGGGTGAATACCGCCATCATAGCAGGTGCTCAGGGATTGTGTTTTGCCGTATCCTCAAACCTGGCGCGCTATGTTATTGGCAAACTTGTACTCGAAGGGCGTGTTAAAAGAGCATTCATTGGTATAGCCGGTCAAACCATCCATCTTTCGGACAGGATTGTTTCCTATAACCGGCTTGAAACACGGAGCGGTGTGTATGTCGCCGAGAAGGAAAGGTACGAAGGGGTGTACAATACCGAACTTTACACAGGAGATATTATTGTTGGGTTAAACGATTATGACATTACTTCGGTTGACGATCTGCACAGACTGCTTAATGAGGACATGATAGGGAAAGTGATCGACCTTACAATTCTTCGTAATAACTTTAAAATGCAGGTCAAAGTCCTTGCCGGAGAACTGAAGGGGTAATTTCAGAATTTAAGAATCATCTGTATTCTGAAATCGCTGCGTGTATTCCCATCAATTTCGTATAAGCCACTGCTGATTGTTTTTTCTTCGGGATAAACTGATTGAGAATATTTTACCCACAGATCGATATTCCGCACAGGCGAATACTTAACCATGGCATAGTAACGCTGACCTTTATTATAGTACGAAGCGATCGAAAAAGCGTAAAGTACATCACTTTCGTAAGCATACATCCTGGCATCGTAGCTGTCGGTTTCAAACAGGGCATACCGCAAATTAAGCTGAAGCGGCACTTTCCTGAAGTTATAACGGAAATCCTGATAAACGAGATAACTGTTATCTTTTCGGGAAGCTTCGGTTTGATAGCGTCCTATTTCAAACCTGGTAGCAAGGCTAAGTTGTTCCGATGCCCGATAAACAGTATGAATACGGACACGATCGGACCGCGTAGAAACCACGTTGTTGATGCTTTCGATCGAATCGGCAGCATTGTGTTGCTTCTTTTTAAAGCGGTATTGCAAATAAGCCGTAAAATCGGAATTTGAATTATACTCCGTATGAACCATAAATTCCCGACCGAAGGAAGGTGCGTCAACCTGAAATTTCAACCAGGGAAAGCGGAAGAAATCGGCATAAAAGCCTATATTAATTTTCTTTACAAGCGCCATTTTCAAACCACAATAAAGACCTTCTTCGTTCTGATTTCTCGAATTCTCCCCAAACGCATTTCCATAAAATGCATTGTAAGCCTTTGAAAAATACCGATGAAGCAAACTAACCTGAACCCTTCCCGCAAGGTTGGATGTCACTCCGTTTAAAAAAACCGGATGCCCGTTTGAGCTAATTGCTTCTTCTCCAAACAGGGTGGTATTCCCAAAATTATATTTAAAGTCGATGCCGAAGTTACTCAGTTGCCTGCCACGAAAATAAAACTGATTGTAGCGACTCGCCTCGGGCATTATTTCGGCATCGAATTTAGTGGTGATAAAGGATGCGCCTGCCTTAAATCGTGATTTCATGAATAGTACTCTTCCTCCGGCGCTAAATTCCCCAAGCGAATTTTCGTCGGCAATTTCGCTGGAGGTGCTGTGATAACCTGTGGTCTGAAGTGACGAAACCTGCAACACTTTTCCTGTCGAATCAGCTAAAGTCACATTGGCATCTCTCTTTTTGTAAGAAAGAAAAAAAGATACATCGACCGGCCTGAACGAAATAGTGGCAGCCATACCTTGAAAGTACCGGTTTTCGTCGTTTGAAGTGTAAGGCCTGATGCCTGTTTCCTTTTGAACCAGATTAACAGCCTGAGACGATTTCCCCAGTGCAAAACCCGGCCCGCAAACAAGGCCCTGCGCAAAACCTACATTGTAATTTCCAATACAAACAGTTCGGAGCTTTCCCAGGTTGTTGATTTTGAGGTAACCCGAATAAAAATCCGGTCCTGATTTATTGCTGCCCTTAAATACCGCCTCGCCGGCATCTTTCTCAAAACCAAACCCGGCCTGGATTTTTTCGCCCAACTGATATTTATATCTGAGGGATTCTTTCCAGTTGTCGCCTTCAAACTTTCCTTCCCGGAATCCTTTTTGTTTTTCGGGAGTTTTACCTGCACGCAGCATTAACCAATGTTTGCCGGCTTTTTTATACTGACGCTGTTCGCGGCTCCCATCAATGGAGATAAAAGGCTGCAGACTTAACACCAAAGTAGTGTCGAAACCGGGAATATAGGCTAGTTCGAAAATCGTGACAATTGGCTTTTGCTTTTCAACATAGTTGATAAGATTGTTCAACTGGTACTCCGAAAGCCAGAATAAGCGGGCAAAATCGTAAGGTGTGGCAGTATTGATTTCCACCGGCGATTCCCATAACTCGTAGAGCTCGTAGGCAAGATCGTTAAAATCAGTTTCCTCTTCACTCCGTTCATTAAGCTCTGTGATCAATTCCAGATAATAATCAAACGAACCTTTGTCATCAGACGCTTCCTGAGCGCCCAATCCGTGAGATATGACAAGTAAAAGAATAGGTAATAACTTTTTCATCTACCTGCCGATATTGAAGGTAATGGAAGCATGGGGCGTAAATCCGAGAATATAATGATGACTGAATGCCAGGTCGAAGTTTAAGCGGCGGGATTTATATCCCAACCCAAAAGTATATTCAACATAATCAGATCCGAAGCCGACCCGGAAGTCCAGGTTTTTCAATGCATTTATCTCCAATCCTCCCTTGAAAACCGCTGGTCGTTGAAGATCTTTTTCTGTTTCGAACAGTAATGTTGCTTTGTTAAAAAGGTTATAACCTGCACCAATACGATAAACAGTTGGAATATACTCTTCCTGAATTGCATTGGACTTTGACCTGTTCGGGTTAAAAACATGGGCTCCAATAAACAGATTTTCAACGGGAGTGTACATTAACCCGATTTCAACCGTAAGTGCCTGGTAACTGCCATATCCCTCGGCCATGTATGTTTGCTGGTAGTTTACCTGAACACCGGCCGAGACGTTCCGGTGCAACTTCATAGCATAGGCTAAGCCAACCTTCGCTTCGTGATACCTCGAAAACCCAAAATAACGATAGCTCAATGCTGCCGTACCCGGTTTAACGGGCAAAGCAACAGCTCCGGCCTGTAGGGCAAACTCCTTCACCAGAAACTTATTTTCGTAGTGAAAGCCTAACGCAGGCGTTTTCAGGAATGCCAATCCTGCCTGGTTGTTAAAACTGCTCCAAACATCAGTTAAACTTACCGATGCCGAAGCAAGCGACGAAGAACGCGCTCCCGCCGGATAATTTATATTTCCAGCAAATAAAACTGTGCGGTAAAATAATCCAAGAATTAAGGCTAGTTGGTATTTGTGCTTCATAGTAATTGTATTAGGTTGGTTGGCCCCAAACAAAAATCCTGATCACTAAATATAGTTCAGATCAATTGATTATGTGTATATTTGCGTTTATTTTTTTTCAATAAATAAAAATAGTTTTTTATTTGATAATTTCGCAGCCTTTAAATGAAAGTTGATCTTCAATGAAAAAAATTAAAATACTCGATAAGGAATTCAGACTGGCATTGGCTGGACTGCATATAAAAAGAGCAGTTGAGAATATTGCAAACCAGATTAACAGCGATTATAAAGATCAGGACGTTTTGTTCATCAGCATTCTGAACGGTTCGTTTATGTTTACAGCCGAGCTGATGAAGAAAATTAAACTCCAGTGCCGCATCAGTTTTATCAAGGTAAAGTCCTACTCGGGCGATGCTACAACCGGTAATGTAATAGATGTAATAGGTCTGAGTGAGAAAATTGAAGGTCAGCATGTTGTTCTTCTCGAAGATATCGTGGATACCGGTACAACGCTTTCGCATTTACATGCCGAGCTGAAGAAACAAAATCCAGCCTCGCTGAAAGTTGCTTCTATGCTGTTCAAACCACAGTCGTATCAGAAAAACCTGAAGATAGATTATGTAGGAATCGAAATTGCCAACGATTTTATTGTAGGGTTCGGACTGGATTATAATGGCTATGGTCGTAACCTCGAAGATATTTACAAAGTTTGCTGAAAAGCAACTCAAACTCCATGAATGCTAATAAATAAACATATGGAAAACTTAAAAATCAATATTGATAAAATTTCCGGATTTGTTTCGAAAGAAGCTGTAAGCAACTTTGAAAAACAAGTAGCCGGACATATTGCAGCTCTTAAAAACAAAACCGGAAAAGGAAACGATTTCTTAGGATGGGTAAACCTTCCTTCATCAATCACTACCGCAACGCTCGACGAGATTGAAAAAGCAGCTCTTTCGTACAAAGGAAAAGTTGATGTGGTGGTTGTAGTTGGAATTGGCGGTTCTTACCTGGGAGCCAAATCTGTAATAGAAGCACTGTCGCACAATTTCTCTTTATTGAAAGGAAACAATGCATTTCCGCATATCGTTTTCGCAGGCCAGAATATTGGCGAAGATTACCTGCACGAATTAATTGAAGTATTAAATCAAAAAACATACGGCATTGTGGTTATTTCCAAATCGGGTACAACCACCGAGCCTGCTCTTGCTTTCCGTATTCTGAAGAGTCACCTGGAAGCCAAAGTAGGAAAGGCAAAAGCCAAAGAACTTACCATTGCCATTACCGACGAAAAAAGAGGCGCTCTCCGCACCCTGGCTACTCAGGAAGGCTATAAAACCTTTGTAATTCCCGACGATGTTGGCGGCCGTTATTCCGTTCTTACACCGGTAGGTTTAATCCCTATTGCTGCTGCAGGTTTTAACATCCGCGAGCTTGTAAAAGGTGCCGTAGATATGGAAAAACTCTGCACTACCGAAACCAGCATCGAAAAGAACCCTGCTGCTGCTTATGCTGCCGCTCGTAATGCGCTTTACCAGGCTGGTAAAACAGTTGAAATTCTCGCAAGCTACAATCCTAAGCTGGTTTATGTTTCGGAATGGTGGAAACAGCTCTATGGCGAAAGCGAAGGCAAGGAAAACAAAGGCATTTTCCCTGCAAGTGTTACCTTCACTGCCGACCTGCACTCCATGGGTCAATACATTCAGGAAGGTTTGCGTATTATCTTCGAAACAGTAATTTCAATTGCTAAACCCGAATATAATGTTGTTGTTCCTAACGATCCTGAAAACCTCGATACACTCAATTTCCTTTCAGGAAAACGTGTCGACGAAGTAAATCGTCAGGCAGAACTAGGAACTATGCTTGCGCATGTTGATGGCGGTGTTCCCAATATTCGTATTGAACTTCCAAAGCTGAATGAGTATTATCTTGGTCAGTTACTCTACTTTTTCGAAATTGGTTGTGGTATCAGCGGTTATATGCTCGGCGTAAATCCTTTCGACCAGCCGGGAGTTGAGGCTTACAAGAAAAACATGTTTGCCCTGCTCGAAAAACCTGGTTTTGAAGAAGAAACCAAAAAAATAAAAGCAAGACTTTAACAGGGGTCTAGGCATTAGGGTTTTAGGGGTTAGGAAATACAGAACCCCTAAAACCTATTTACCTAATACCTAAACTCCTAAGTTAAATGAAACAATTTTTAAACTCGCCCAAACGTAAAGGTTATTTTTTTGCTGCGCTCTCGGCTATTGCCGTATCCAATGTCTATATCTTCAGCAAGGCGGCGCTGCGTGAAACCGATTTGTTTGTGTTCGGATTTTTCTGGTTCCTCTCAGCTTTTAGCTACAATCTGATTTATACCCTTTCTACCAAAAAATTTCGTCTTTACTTTACTTACACCTCCCGACAGAAGGTTGTACTTGCCCTCATAGGGCTAATGGAAATGACTGCCGCATATTTTTTCTTCGAAGGAGTGAAGGTTATTGAAAATCCTACCATTGTTTCGTTCCTCGATACCTGTACTCCCATTTTTGTAACCATCATGGGAATAATCTTTCTGCAGGACAAGTTCAACCGGGTGGAAGTTTCTGGCATGGTTCTGGCCATTTTGGGAGCAGTGCTGGTAAGTTATTCCGGAACTTTTTCATTCTCGAATCTTTTCATTTATGGATCGCACTTTGCGGTACTGGCCTCATTTTTTGCATCCTTAGGGATTACCCTTGCAAAACGTCAGATAAAAGCCTACGATCCTGCCATTTTATCTTTTAACCGCACCATCTATCTGGTTGGCCTGTTTCTTATTTTAATGCTAGTTTACGGCAGGTCATTTTCAATTACTCCACAATCGTTTCTTTTTGCGGCACTTGGCTCCTTCGCCGGGCCTTTCATTGGAGCCGTTTTACAATATAATTCCTTTAAATACATCGAAGCTTCCAAAACCATGATTATCCAAAGCACGCGAAGCTTTATTGTGCTCATCATCTCATTGCTCTTTTTCGGACTTTTCCCGCTTATCCACCAGCTTGTTGGCGGTGTAATCGCAATCGTTGGTGTTATCATCATTACACTGGGAAGTATGAAAATTCGGCCAAAATTCTAAAGCAGAAAACTATATTATTCCAATAATCCCTTTAACTTTACTAAGGCCTAACAAAGGTTTGTTATGAGGACACGTCGAATTTACTGGATTTTCAGCATAGTAACGCTTTGGATTGCTTGTGCACTTCTGTTTAATTATTTCTATAAAATTGAAAGAGAAAACAAGATAAATGAAATTATAGGCCATCAGAAAATTCATGCCCTTCTTGCCTCTAAAAATTTCGAACAGCTATTCAGCAAATGGAACAATGTTCTATACTACCTCGCCAAAGACCCCAATATCATAAATGTCAATGCCGTAGGGAAAGACGACATGCTTAAGCTTACCGGCTTTTTAAGTGATGAACTCAAAGGTATTACCCGCACTGACTCTGCCGGGAGAATCATATTCACCCTACCTCAGAATTCCCGGGCTATAGGCAGAGATATTTCGAAGCAGAAACACATGATTCAAATCCTTTCCGACCATCAGCCTGTGGTGAGCGACGTTTTTAAAGCAGTTCAGGGCTTTCAGGCTGTGGTTATTCACTATCCTGTCTTTGTGAATGAAAAATACAATGGATCCATTGCGCTTTTGCTCAACTTCGAAAAGCTTTCAAAAAGTATTCTTTCCGAAATTAAAATCGGGAGATCAGGCTCTGCACTTATGCTAAGCCGTGATAATATCGAATTGTTCTGCAAGAATGAATCACATATAGGGAAACCAATAGACATTTCGCATAAAAACCTCTCCAGCATAATAGATTCGATACACCTGGGAAAAGAAGGAATTTCAACATACGAACTGCACTCGAAAAACAAAATTTTCGCCTATTACCTGCCGGTGAGGATTAACAATACCTTCTGGTCGCTGGTGATAAATTACCCTGAAGATGAAATTACAGCCTCGCTCATTGATTTCAGGAACCGGTTACTCATAATTCTGGCAATTGTGTTCATTGGAGGTATAATACTGTCGTATTACGGTATAAAAGCCATTATTATTGTAAGAGAATCGGAACTCCGGCAAATAGCTGAAAACAATCTGAAAGAAAGCGAAGAAAAATACCGGAGAATTGTTGAAGCAACTGATACAGGGTATGCCGTTACGGATAAGAACGGGAAAATACTTGATGCAAATAATAAGTTTGCACAAATGACCGGAAATGTACCATTATCCAGAATCGTTGGGAAATCGCCCGAGAAGAGTACATCGCCCGAAGATTATGAAAAATACAGACAACTGATACATAACTGTTACTCCGACACTACTGTTCATTCCGTTGAAATAGCCTTCATTCATAAAAACGGGAATAAAATTCCTGTTGAAATTAATGCCTGCCGGATAAATTTGAAGAATGAAGACCAGGTTATCATGCTTTGCCGGAATATAACCGAACGCCTTCAGGCTAAGGATGAATTAATTAAAGAGAGGACTCTTTTGAGGACGCTTATTGACAGTCTTCCCAGCGGAGTATTTATAAAAGATACTGATTACCGGAAGGTGATCGCCAACCCGTTACATATTGAATCGGTTAAAAGTCACATGAAAAGAAATGGACGACTTACTGATATTGATATAATTGGTAAAACTGATTTTGAAGTCTTTTTGCCGGAAGAGGCAAAGAAATATCGTGAAGACGAAAAATTGATAATAGAAAATGGAGAAGCTGTCATAAACCATGTAGAACCAGGATGGGGGCCAAACGGCGAAAGTATATGGTTGCTGGTTTCGAAAGTTCCTATTAAAACTCCTGAAGGTAATATCCTGGGAATGGTTGGAATTACAACTGATATTACAGACCAGAAGAGAGTGGAGGAACAGCTGATCATAGCAAAAGAAAAAGCAGAACAGAGCGACAAGCTGAAGACTGCCTTCTTAAATAATATTTCACATGAAATCCGGACTCCTTTGAACGCAATAGTAGGTTTTTCGGGGTTGATGAACGATCCTGGCTTATCTGAAGAAAAGAGAGAAAATTATTATCAGATAATTTCGCAAAGCAGCAACCAACTGCTGATGATCATTTCCGATATCATTAATATTGCTACCATAGAAGCCGGACAGGTAAGAATAAATTACAGCTTGGTAGCCATAAACCCAATTATTGAAATTCTCTATCATCAGCATCTTACAAGTGCCGTCATTAAAAATCTCAAATTTGAATATTCAAAAGCTTTGCCGGACGAAGATGCAGTTGTCAAAACTGACGAAACAAAATTCGTGGAGATCCTTTCCAACCTGATCTCAAATGCCCTTAAATTTACAGAAAAAGGCAGTGTCTCGTATGGCTATATAGTTCAGGATGAAGTCTTTACATTTTTTGTTTCCGACACAGGTATTGGTATTAAAACAGAATATCACCAGCAAATTTTTGACCGATTCTGGAGGGTTGAAAACAATCTGACACAAAGCTCAAGAGGCGCCGGATTAGGTTTGTCTATTTCGAAAACTTATGTAGAACTGCTGGGCGGGAAAATATGGCTGGAATCAGAACTCAACAAGGGAACAACCTTCTATTTCACCTTACCTTTCAAAAAATAAATTCATCTCCCATCTTCCGCGGAGTATTCTAATTTCTCTGTATTCCGTCTCTTTTAATGTTTTTTAAGAATTACTGCTGATCTTTCTCCCGGTTTTTGTGTTAATGCAGTATCAATTCCTGAAAAATGAAAAAGAATCTCATCATCATATTGTTGCTTGGTGTTAGCATAAGTGCCTGTACTCAACAAAATAGCTCTATAAAAAAAGACGTTCGCGGAAGATATTTAACAGAAGAAGAGTCGCGGGTAATACTTAACAAAGGTACCGAACGGCCATTTACCGGCACCTACAATAATTTTTACGAAAAAGGCGCTTATGCCTGTAAGTATTGCGGAGCTTTGCTTTACCGATCGGACGACAAGTTTAAATCCGATTGCGGCTGGCCGAGTTTCGACGATGAAATTAAAGGTGCTGTAAAACAATCAGTCGATGCCGACGGATTCCGTATCGAAATTACCTGCAACAAATGCGGAGCACACTTAGGACACGTTTTCAGAGGAGAAGGATACACCGATAAAAATGTGCGCCACTGCGTAAACTCGGTTTCGCTGCAGTTTATCCCGGCACATGCTGATAAAAACGCAAAAACCGACACCGCCATTTTTGCCGGAGGCTGTTTTTGGGGAGTTGAATATTACTTTCAGGAGGCTCCGGGTGTAATTTCAACCGAAGTTGGATATATTGGCGGTAGCACCGATAAACCAACTTACAAAGACGTGAGCTATAAGAAAACCGGACATGCCGAGGCATTGCGTGTGGTCTTCGATCCTAAAAAGACCAGTTATGAAAAAATGGCAAAACTTTTCTTCGAAATTCACGACCCTACTCAATTAAACAAGCAGGGTCCCGATATTGGCGACCAGTACCGTTCTGAAGTTTTTTACCTAACCATGGAACAGAAAGCAATTGCCGACAGCCTTATTGATATTCTATACAAAAAAGGTCTGAATATCGTTACTAAGGTTACGCCTGCAAGTTGGTTCTGGAAAGCCGAAGACTATCATCAGCAGTATTATACCAAAGGAAACGGAACCCCCTATTGTCACAAGTACAAAAAGAGGTTCGACTGAAAAACTTTAAGCTGAAGCGAAAACTATGGCCGCCAACGACGCACTCATTCCCGGGTAACTATTTAAGTATCCTTACTTCTCCTGATCTCGAATTTACGGTTGTACATTTGCAAGGCAAACCGTCACGCTTGTGGCTATATAGGTTGTTGTCGGATGTATAAGCCCTTTTCAGTTTTCTCATCTTAACCAGGATAGTCGAAAGGTAATTTTTGTCTCGATTGTAAAGCATTTATAATAGCCCGATTTTTATTTTGAATTTTACTTATTAGTAAGTATATTTGCCGCAACTTATTGAAAATATTATTTATGTCGGTAACTAGAGAAAAAATAATGGAACTGGGCGAGGACCTTATCCGTACCCGCGGGTACAATGCCTTCAGTTACCAGGATATTTCGTCGGAACTGGGCATAAAGAATGCCGCCGTTCATTACTATTTCCCATCGAAGGAGAACCTTGGTACAAGCATTGTGAAAACCAATATCCAGCGCTTCGAAGAGATGATCCAGAATATGCAGAACCGTGGCTTTGATGAGTTACACCAGCTCGAAATTTTTATGAAGATATACGTTAAGAGCAACAGGGAAGAGAAGCTTTGCATTGTGGGTTCGCTGGGACCAAATGTCGAATCGCTGAATGAACCAACCCGGGTTGAGCTTAAGAAAATGACAGAATCTATCGTAGTCTGGTTAACCGGAATTCTCATATCGGGCAGGGAAAAGAACATTTTCGCTTTTAAAGGAGAAGCCCGCGACAGGGCTTTACTAATTCTATCCAGCCTGGTGGCCGGATTACAACTGGCGAGAATTTTGGATAAAACAGATTTTAAAGTTATATACCAGGCAATTCTGGAGGATTTAAGACCTTAATTGCTTTTATCAATAAATAAGTTAGAAAAAATGAGAAGAGTAGTTGTAACGGGGATAGGCGCCATAACACCAATAGGAAATTCAGTAAAGGAGTTATGGGACAGTTTGGTAGCCGGAAAGAGCGGTGCTGCCCCGATCACAAAATTTGATACCACAAACTTCAAAACAAAATTTGCCTGCGAACTGAAAGGTTTCGATCCACAGAATTATCTCGAAAGATCCGAAGCCCGCAAAATGGATCCTTTTACACAGTATGCCTTTGCGGCAGTGGACGATTGTATGAAAGATTCAAGAATCGATCTCAAAGCCTGCGATGTAAATAAAATAGGTGTTCTGTGGGCAACTGGCGTGGGTGGCATCCAAACCATTGAAGAAGAATATTCCTCTTACTTAAAAAATGGCAATATTCCACGTTTTAGCCCTTTCTTTATTATCAAAATGATTCCAAACATTGCCTCAGGACAAATTTCGATTAAATATGGGCTGAAGGGAATCAGCTATTCAACGGTGTCTGCTTGTACATCGTCCAATAATGCCATAACCGAAGCTTTTAACCTGATAAGAATTGGCAAGGCAAACGTGATTCTGGCCGGAGGGTCCGAAGCTCCTATTACACAGACTTCCATCGGTGGTTTTAACTCATTGAAGGCATTATCCGAAAGAAACGACTCTCCCGAAACAGCATCACGACCGTTCGATAAAAACCGCGATGGATTTGTAATGGGCGAAGGTGCCGGAGTTTTAATGCTCGAAGATCTGGAACATGCCCTAAAGCGTGGCGCTAAGATTTATTGCGAAATTGGAGGTTACGGCTGTGCTTCGGATGCTTTTCATATTACCGCTCCGCATCCCGAAGGAGAAGGTGCCGTGACTGCCATGCGTGATGCCATTGAAGAAGCCGGACTGAAGCCTGAAGATGTGGATTATGTAAATGCACACGCTACCTCAACACCTATTGGTGATCCAAGCGAATGTATTGCCATCAGTAAAGTTTTTGAAAAGAGTCTGGACAAACTTCATATAAGTGGCACCAAATCCATGACGGGACACCTTCTGGGCGCTGCCGGAGCCGTGGAAGGGATCGCAACAGTGTTGTCGATTTATAATGGCATCATACCACCAACCATCAATATCGAAGAAATAGATCCGGTGATCAATCCAGCACTCAATCTAACACCCAATAAGAGTGTAAAGAAAGAAG
>JAJYAG010000155.1 GCA_021779665.1 Bacteroidota bacterium
TCCGATCTTCCATATGACACCTTTTTCAACATCGGTTACAACCGACCTTAAAATTGATCCCTGCAAGTTGAACAAAGTAAAAGTTTTGTGGGGACCAATTGCCAGCATGGCAACTTTAACTGAATCCAGCAGTGTAATAGGCGACGAATGTGCAAGGTTAATGGCTCCAACACAATTTAGCGGAGCAGTTATTAGCAATCAGATTAGTTTTATTGAAATGTACGACATGATGAGCGATAGAATCTTTGTAGAGAGAACATTGGAAAATAAGAACCCTATAGTTATCAACGAATCATTTCAAAAAACAAATGCCGCTTTTACTGTTACATTTACTATAAAGGTTGAGCATAAGCCCCTTTAGTATTTATGAAGTTTGAAGGTCATTGGCATTCAAAATGGCCTTCAAACTTTTGTTGCATCAAGGATTTGAAAAAAAACAGATTAAAAAAAATATCCATTTCTTTCCTCTTTTATTTTAATTATTCTCATTTTTGTTATAGCGTATACAAACAACGAGATGAGATACTCCCCGCAACAATATAACATTCCTGATGTTAGTCAAAAACCTTTTATAGATTCTTCCGAAATCCGGAACTTTCTGGAGAATGCAAAACCTGATAAAATTCTGGTTCGTGAAATCATTCATAAATCCCTTGAGAAAAACAGGCTTTCGTTAGAGGAAACTGCTACTTTGATTAATGCTACCGACCCTGAACTTATCCACGAAATTAAAGAAGGAGCGCGGCAGTTAAAGCAGAATATCTATGGGGAACGCATTGTGCTTTTTGCGCCCTTATATGTCGGGAATCTCTGTATTAATAATTGTGTGTATTGCGGTTTTCGGTCGTCGAATACTGATCAGAAACGTACTACCTTAACTTTCGACGATTTGATAAGTCAGGTTGTTGCGCTTGAAAATACCGGACAGAAGCGGCTTATACTGGTTTATGGCGAACATCCCCGTTACAATGCCGAATTTATTGCCGAAACTGTAAAAGTGGTTTATGGTGTTAAAAGCGGAAATGGTGAGATCCGCAGGGTTAATATCAACGCAGCACCGCTCGATATTGATGGCTTTAAAACCGTTAAAGCTGCCGGAATAGGTACTTATCAGATATTTCAGGAAACCTATCACCAGGAAACTTATAAAAAAGTACATCCCTCGGGAATCAAGCGGGATTATGAATGGCGCATTACGGCACTCGACCGGGCTCAGGAAGCAGGAATTGACGATGTTGGAATTGGTGCGCTGTTTGGTCTTTACGACTGGAGGTTTGAAGTAATGGGGCTTTTGCGGCATGTCAACCATTTTGAGGCGGTTTTTAATGTGGGGCCACATACCATTTCGTTTCCCCGGGTAAAGAATGCATCGAACATAAATATCGATCCCAGGTATGAGGTTACTGACAACGAATTTACCCGCTTAATAGCCATTCTGAGACTTGCTGTGCCTTATACCGGCATGATTTTGACAGCCCGCGAACCAGCCGCTATTCGCGATGAAATTCTGAAATTTGGAGTTTCCCAGATCGACGGTGGTACCAATATTCAAATTAAAGGTTATACCGAGAATGAAGAGGAGCAGGATCTGAATAAAGAGCAGTTCCAGATAAACGATAACCGCTCTTTGAATGAAATAATGGACGAGTTGATAGACAAAGGACTTATTCCTTCATTTTGCACCTCGTGTTATCGGACCGGTCGTACCGGAGAGCATTTTATGGAATTCTCGGTGCCGGGTTTTATCAAAAGGTTTTGTCAGCCCAACGCCATACTTACCCTTGCCGAATATCTGGAAGATTATGCACCTGCTGAAACAAAAGTGAAAGGATATAAATTAATCTCCGAAAAGCTCTCAGTTTACGACGATCAGATTTTGAAAGACAAACTTGTTGAGAAACTTCAACTTGTAAAAGAAGGGAAACGGGATTTGTATTTTTAGTTCTCACAAGAGGTGATGCTCATCACCTTTTAGATATAAGAAAAATCAACAGGGTTCGTAATGCATCTCATCGCGAAATATCTTAAAGCCCCATTGTTTTAAATTAATTTTATTTCATCAAAAACATTGATGACGCTCCTTGAACAGGATTTAAAATATTAAAGATACAAACCGTGATGGTGGATGTAGGGCCAGACTTTTTCGGGTACAAAAAATGATAAATCTTTTCCATCTTTTATGGCCCTGCGAATAAAAGTAGAAGAAATATCCAAAAGCGGGGCATTCACAAATGTCCCGTTTTCTACTTTTAAATTTTCAAAACTATTATCCCCAATTCTTGGATAAACAAATCGCCTGCACATATCAATTATTTCCCTGTTATTTTTCCATTTGTCGAACATTTCGAGTCCGTCGGCACCCATGATAATGGCAAAATCCTTATCGGGATGGATGGATTTTAATTTGTAAAGGGTGTCAATTGTATAGGAAGGTTTTGGAAGTGAGAATTCAATATTGCATGCGCTGAAACGTTTATCGGAGCCGATGGCGAGTTTTACCATTTCGAGCCGCTGCTGTTCGTCGATAAGGATGCTCTTATCCTTTAATGGGTTATGAGGGCTTACCACAAACCAAACCTCGTCTACATGCGAGAATTCAACCATGTAGCTGGCGATAATCATGTGCCCCACATGAACAGGATTAAAAGAACCGAAGAACAAACCAACCAGCATTTTATTGCGATAAGAAATTCTGAATAATCTTGTATGCTTCTGTTTTTGCTGTTTCCAGGTTGTCGTTTACAACCGTTTTGTCAAACTGAGGCGCAAAGCTCATTTCATAAACAGCTTTATCCACCCGTTGTTTTATGATATCTTCCGCGTCGGTATTTCTGCAACGTAATCTTTTCTCCAGTTCTTCGACTGATGGCGGCATTACAAAAACCGAAAGTGCTTTTTCGCCGAATATTTTCTTGAGGTTGAGACCTCCAAGTACATCCACATCAAAAATCACATGTTTACCGTTGTTCCAGATGCGTGTTATTTCCGATTTAAAGGTTCCGTAGAATTTATCGGTATATACTTCCTCCCATTCTATAAATTCATCCTGCCCGATTTTTTTTCTGAATTCTTCGGCCGAAAGAAAGTAGTAATCTTTGCCATTCACCTCGCCAACTCTCGGCGGACGGCTTGTGGCCGATACTGAAAATTCCATGGGTAATCCTTCGGCAAGGAGCCACTTCACAATAGTTGTTTTTCCAGCTCCTGAAGGGGCTGAGAATATGATCATCTTGCCGGACATGTTAAAGAATGTTGTTGATTTGTTCTTTAATCTTTTCCAGCTCGTCTTTCATTTGTACCACCATCTGCTGAATGGTTGAATCGTTGGCTTTGGAGCCAATGGTGTTAATTTCGCGACCTAACTCCTGTGCTATAAAACCAAGTTTACGGCCGGCCAGATCTTCGTTCTCCACAATATCTCTGAAGTATTTGCAATGATTGTTTAACCGGACTTTCTCCTCGTTTATATCGAATTTTTCAATAAAATAAAGCAATTCCTGCTCAAAGCGGTTTTTGTCCACTTTGTCCCAACCAACCAGTTCTTCAAGGTTATCTTTAATTCTGTTTGAGATTTTTTCAAGCCTCGATTTTTCAAAAGGGATAATAGCTTCACTTAAACTCTCGATTGCCGACAGACGTTTCAACAGATCATCCTTGAGGCATTTACCTTCCTGGATTCTGAACTGACGTACTTCCTGAACAGCCTTGATTACCCCTTCAAGAATCAAAGCCCATTCTTCGTCGGTAATGATGGCTTTGTCCATTTTAAGCGTATCGGGCAGGCGAAGGATGGTGTTTACAATGTCGTCGCCGGTTGGTATACCAAGTTCAGTGCTGAGCGCCTGTATCTGGTTGTAATAATCTTTAAAAATCGATTTATTTATTGCAACGCCACGTTCTTCTTCATTCCCTTCGTAGCTTATGTAAACATCCACTTTTCCGCGGATGAGCGCTTTCGAAATCTCGTTTCGTATATCCGACTCCTTATCTTTCAAAATTGATGGAAGTTTTAGAATAATATCCATCTGTTTGCTGTTGAGGGCGCGAATTTCAATACAAATTTTCTTTTGTCCTGTTTCAAGCTCGCTTCTACCAAAGCCGGTCATCGAGAGAATCATAATACTAGTCTTAAGTAATTTTTATTATAGCTGGTAAATATAGTAAAAAAGGCGAAAGGGGAACAATTAATTAAAAAGTCCACAGTTTGAACATCGCTGTCTAAGTGAAAATTCATTTTTGACCTTGGGTTGCTAGATCTCATCTTATCTGAAATACATATTCAGATACACCGGAAGATGATCGCTGTAGCCACCCGAAAAATTCAGGCCATTGTAAGTGCGCCAGGGAGTGAATCCCATGTGGGTTTTATCTTCGTTCAGCAGAAATTGTTTGTTAAATACTCCGGCACATGAGGTGCAACTCGTTAATCCCTGGTTGCCAAGTAAAGCTCCTGAAACAATTATCTGATCGAAAACTGACCAGTTGCCTTTAAATTTTAGTGTTCCCGTGCCAAAAGTCTTTACAAATTTTCCCGAAAGATTGTATATTCCGGATACCGGCACGGAGCCTTCGGGTGTTAACGCTTTCAGAGTTTTAGTAATGCTTGCATTAAAGGGCTCATCGTTGAAATCGCCCGTTATTATAATCCTGGCATTGGGATCTGTTTTTAATATGGAATCGATTTTCTGCCGGAGAACGTACGCCGAATTGTTCCTCTTTTGCTGGGTTTCCAGCTCTCCGCCTCTTCTGGAAGGCCAGTGATTTACAAAAACATGCAGCACATCTTTTTGTCTCGTCCTGAAAGATGCATAAACAATATCTCTGGTTTGCTGTATCTGACCATTTTTCTGACGTAATGAAATAAATTCCGAATTGATGAGTGTCAATTTATCAGTGCGGTAAAGCATGCAGGCATCGATGCCCCGTGGATCAGCAGATTCGCGGTGTACAATGCCCAAGGAGACTTTTTGCATAGGTGTCTGGTTTACCAGGTATTTCAGCACAAACAGGTTTTCCACTTCAGCCATTCCAATGATGTCGGGGAATTCCGATTCGCCGACGGCAGTAAAGACTTTAAACAATTTCATTGCTTTGTCTTCGAATCTATGTTTTGTCCATCGGCGTTGCGATTCCGGAAGAAATTCCTCGTCGTTGGTTTTTGGGTCGTTTTCCCAATCGTAAAAGTTCTCCACATTGTAGAAAACCAGCTTCAAATCGGGTTTCCCTTTTGGCTGAGCTGACAGGTGGGTGATAAATAGAAGACTTATTATTGTAAGTATGAATCTGTTCATTGCTTTTCCTTTCGTTCGTAAGCGCCCATGTCCGGAGCGGCATCTGTTGTTCGCGGGTTATTGTCCAGGTCAAATGGAACCTGAGAACCGTAGGTTATATTCCCTGCGTTTTTAGCGGGAGAAAGTGAGTCAATTCTGAAGTTTTCTTTCAGGGAGCTGATAAATTTCGGCGATTTATTAAATACATTGTTGCTGCCTAAAATCTGAGAGATATCAGAGTTGTGAATCAGGCAATTTTCAAAATTATACCGGAACCGACTTCCTGTTTTATTCAAAAGTTGAATTTCATTCTGATTGCTTCCGTAGATAATTGAATTTATGAAATTCGCATTAATCAGGTCTTTGGCAATTGGTCCCGGTTCTGCGTAGTTACTCAGCTTTAATGTTTTTGAGTCCACCGATCTGGGTATTTCCCGTGCACCGTAATTAGCAAACGTGCAATGTGTAAAGGTATATTCTCCGCCATATAAAAAACAGGTGGTATTTCCGGTATTGGCAAGTACCGTGTTATTGGCGGTTATATTTGCCTGATAAGCTATAACTGACGAATATGCCATGTTTGCAATAATTGTGTTTTTAACTTCAGCTTTCACTACAGCATCGTTTTTGTAATCGCCAAATACTATTCCTGTGGTTGCATTTCGGATGACAGCATAATTTAAGGAATGATTATCATGAGTTCCCCTGATTATAATGCCTCCCCATTGGCCGGGAAGGGTATCATAATCTTTTTCCAGCCGGTCGCTTCTGAATTTTACCGGATGCAGAAATGAGCCTTTTACATCAATAGCACCATTTACCAACAATTTTGCATTACGGTGGAAATAGACCTTCACGCCTTCATTTATGGTGAGTTTATGGCCCGAATCCACGGTGAGTGTTCCATAAATCAGATAGGGCTTGCTGTTAATCCATTCCTGCGTTTTTATGTTCTGATCCCGAAAATGAATTGTATTCTGCCCAAAGGCTATCAGCCGTACTTTTTTATTTGTATTTCCGCTGACAAAAATAAGCGAGTCCTCGTTAGTAAAAGATGCGTCTTCCTGAGTAGGGGGAATAAAAGCCTGAATAAAAATGTATAAACTGTCGTTTGCACCGAGAGAAAGGTTTTTAAGAGGGAGAGAACTTAAACCGTTTACATTTACAATAAATCCTTTTTGCGTATCGGCCAGGTAAACCGAATCGATCCGGAGGTTGAAATTGTTTGGATTCTTGAGCAGTAGTTTATAGGTAGGAGTTCCAAGATCAGTAAAAATCGTATCGAACATTACTGTGTCGGTCGAAAAGGAAAAGTTACCTGAACGGGAGCTTTGAAATGCCTCCCTTTCGCACGATGTTAAAAGGATGAAACAAAGTGCAATAATGCATGGTAAGGATTTGAAAAAATATTTGTAAAATTGACTCATAATTCTTTCGTCAAAATAAACCAAGAGTTAAAACCTAAATTTCCGCCGTTCAATGGAATTAACAATTTTGAATCGGGGAAATTAAATTATTTTTATACACGCAGTTATTTGTTTGATTCATTATTTTATCTTTATCATAAAATAGCTACAACAACGTTTTAAATATAGACCTTTTTTTAATTACTACTTTTAGTATATCAGGTAGAAATGGAATCAATAGTTCTGGAAAAAGTAGCCACGGAGGAGTTCACGGTTCAGGTTGCTGAGGCCGGTGATGTTATAGAAGCGTTTTATATAACAAAGGTTCTCATGAACCACTTGTTAAAAAACAATGCGATCCATCCTGATTTATTCATCGATACTTACGAAACCTTAAAACGATACGAAGAATCGAAAACATTATTCATTCTGAAAAGAAATAGTATTTCTCTCGGAATCTTAACCATGGATGAAAAAGAACCTGAGGAATTTAAAAATATTTCCTGGGAAAGTTCGGGTACAGCTTGTTTTTATATTTCGCGTATTTATGTGCTTCCGGCCTGGAGAAATAAAGGAGTTGGCAGTTCGCTTCTTAAATTTGCTGAAGATCTGGCTAAAAACAAAGGTGTTGATTGTATTCGCATTGATACTACCAGCAATTTCGAGGAAGGTAACCTGTTATTGATGAAGCATAATTACCGTTTTGCCGGAAATGTCTTTTATAATTTCCAGAAAACACCTGTTAATTGCTATGAAAAGCGTTTGTCTTAAATGATAAAAACACGAAAGCCTGATCTTTAAAGATCAGGCTTTCGTGTTTTAAGCGCTTTTTATATTATATTTTCAAAGGTGCTCCCTTGTAAAAATCAAGGATCTTGTTTTTGAAGATATACTCGTATTTGGCCTGTAGTAAATCCGAATTGGCTTTTGTAAGATTATTTTTTGCAATGTTAAAATCAACAGCACTGCTTAATCCTACCTCATACTTCTGATTGGTGTATTTGAAGGCTTCTTCTGAGCTTAATACCGCTTCCCTGCGAGAGATATAATTCTGATATGCGTTTATCGCGTCGGCATGTGCTTGCTGTATAGCTTTGTAAAGTACTTTCTTTGTGTCGGTAAGATTGTATTCGGCATCTTCCACCCTGATTTTGGTGTTCGATATTTGTGTGCGTGTGGAATATCTCGTAAAAATCGGGATATTCAAACTCAGGCTTACCTGCTTATATTGGTTGTCCTTGATTTGTGCCATATAAGCATAATTGGATGTGGGGTCGAGCGGATCTACAGCTTTCTCGTTGTAACGGCTGTAATAGAGCCCGGACAACGAAAGTGTCGGACTTAGCTTTCCACGGGCAATAGCGAGTTCTTTTTCTGTCGATTTTAAAAAGTACTCCGATCTTTTTATCTCAGGCATGTTATTTAAGGCCTGTGCATAAATCTCACGAACCGACAGGAGCGGAGCAACTTCTTCCAGTGTGATGGTGTCGGGTTTTAAAATTCTGAAATCGCCGATGGAATCAAGTTCCAGCATTTGGGTAAGGTTGAGGTAAGCAATGTTGAGATTATTCTCGGCGTTGGTCACATTTACCTTCTCGCGTGCAGCCTGTGCCTGTATCTCGAGCAGATTGCCCTTGGCAATATTTCCCACTTCCACGAGCTTTTTATTTCTCTCAACCTGAAGCTGCGACAATTCCAGCTGACTCTTAGCCACTTCAAGAAGTTCTTCCGAGAACAAAACAGCAAGATATGCCGTGGCAATATTAATAGAGATGTCATTTTTAGCAACTTCCAGTTCCGATAAGCTTTGCATCAGGTCGAATTTCGACTTTTGAATGGAGTTGAGATTCTGAAATCCATCGAAAAGAACCACATTTGCCTGAATACCTAACGAACCCTGCTGCAGGTTTGCATTTTCCCATTTGTACTCTTCCTGGTTCAGCGAACGTCCCGAACTGTAATTGTGGTCCAAACCTGCACCCAGCGAGGGTAATAAGTTCATTCTTCGTTGTGTCAGGGTGTTTTGCGACGACTCGGTGAGGAGCTCTTTTCGCTTAATGGTAATATTTTTTTCCTGCGCATGACGGATACATTCCTCAAGTGTCCAGTATTTCTGGGCCTGGGTATTTCCGAACGGGATAAATAATAATGCTGATATTCCTAAAAGAATTCTTCTCATGATTTTACAATTAAATAGCTGATTCTGATTAACCTTTTCTTTTGCGGTACAACACCTGTATAAACTTTGAATTATCCGATGGGGTAAAAATCTGTATCAACTCCCAGTTTTTATCGTAGCTTTCAATGGCATGTTTTAAACGGGTAATACGTGCAAGAGAATGACTCACATGGTCTTTCGACTGATGGTTTAAATCATCGTCGGTCTCCCACAGGAAACTTTCCACACGGAATTCGTATTTGAGCTTTTCCTGTCCTACTGTTACTTCAAGCTGGGCAATCTGATTGTCCTTTAAATCGGGTATTGGTACGCAAAGATCTTTCATGACGGTTGGTGTTTTTAGTTTCTGCGAATATTTTCAGTAACAATGTGTCCATCGAACAATTGAATGATGCGCGATGCTTTTTCGGCATCAGTCGGGGAGTGGGTTACCATGATAATTGTGGTTCCATCCTGGTTTAATTCTGTAAGCAGGTTCATAACTTCTTCTCCATTGGCCGAATCGAGATTACCGGTAGGCTCATCGGCAAGAATAAGCTTGGGCTTTGTAACAACCGCACGGGCTATTGCTACACGTTGCTGCTGTCCGCCTGAGAGCTGTTGCGGGAAATGATTACGGCGGTGAGCTATCTTCATGCGTTCGAGTACTTCTTCAACTTTTCTTTTGCGTTCACTACCCGAGACTTTCATGTATAGAAGGGGCAGTTCCACATTTTCGAAAACAGTAAGTTCATCGATCAGGTTAAAACTCTGGAATACGAATCCAATATTGGCTTTACGAAGGTTTGTCCGTTTTTTTTCGGTGTACTTCGATACTTCCTCACCATTGAAATAGAAAAGGCCATCGGATGGATTATCGAGTAACCCGATAATGTTTAATAAGGTGGATTTGCCACAACCCGAAGGGCCCATGATGGCCACAAATTCGCTGTGCGAAATTTCCATATTGACTCTGTTCAGGGCTGTTGTTTCAACCTCGTCGGTGCGGAATACCTTTGTTAAGTCGACTGTCTTAAGCATAGATTGATGATGTTAATGTATATTATTTTTCGTGTTTCAAAACCAGTTTGTCGGCGTCGCCATAGGTGTCGTAATTCGATACAATCACTTTTTCTCCGGGTTCGAGTCCGTCGAGTACTTCATAAAATCTAGGATTTTGACGGCCAATATGTATATTACGACGAGTGGCTATGTCTCCGTCTTTATTCAGAACGTAAACCCATTGTCCGCCGGTGCTCTGGTAGAAGCCGCCTCTCGGGATAAGGATAGCCTGTTTCGATTCCCCAAGTTCAAGTCGTATGCGGGCTGTCTGACCAATACGAATCTGGTCGGGAGTTTTCCCGTTAAATTCCATATCGACAGAGAACCGTCCATTTTTAACTTCGGGGTAAATTTTGGTGAGGCGTAAATTGTAATCTTTATTATCGAATTCGAAATCACCTTTCAGATCCTTTACAATGCGGGCAATGTAATGTTCGTCTATTTCAACCTTCATTTTGTAGGCATCGAGTACGTTAATTTGTGCCAAACGCTGTCCCGGACTCATCGATTCTCCGATTTCGGGCATGATAATAGCCAGCTGGCCATCAACAGGAGCGGTGACATTTAAGCTCTGAAATTTATCTTTGATGAGCACAATATTTTCCTGCATTCTCGAAACGGAGGCTTCCAGCTGTTTGATTGCCACCGAACGGAACATAGAATCCTGTTTCTGGGTTTTAATCAGAAGGTTTTTCTTATTTAAGGAATATTCGTAAAGTTCTTTTGATTGATCGAAATCCTCGCGGGAAATTAATTTGTCTTTGACAAGAATTTCGTTATTGTGGAAGCTTCTTTCGAGTTTTTTAAGCTGGTAATTAAGTTCCAGAAGTTGCGATTCCAGGTTCAGCTTATTTTGCTCCATGTTAAGCCTGTTGGTTCTCAGGAGGTTTTCCTGCTCGGCCAGGCCGGCTTCCCGGTTAAGAATGTCGAGTAAAAGATTTGAATTGCTCAGCTTCATAATAAGGTCGCCTTTTTTAACCATGGTTCCCTCGTCAAGATACAGGGCATCTACACGGCCACCTTCCATTGCATCTATATAAACGGTGCGGATTGGTTCAACGGTTCCGATTACAGCTATGTAGTCCTGAAATATATCACTTTTAACTTCTTCTATCGCGAGCTTTTCAGTTTCAACGTTAAGTTTTGAACTTTTATCCCCAAACACGATGTTGTAAATTGCAAATAACAGTATTACTGAAATAATGGAAATCCAGGTATATTTCTTCTTCCATTTCCCTTTATTTTCAATTTTGCGATCCATTCCGTCCATAAAACTTGTAAAAAATAAATTACTACTGTCCCCCATAACTCAAATGTTATGCCTAAAGATGTAAGTAATTATATATCTGATAAATTTCAATTTTTCGAAAAGCTAAATAATTTACAACATTGTTTAATATTGAGACAAGCATAGTACGATTTCGGACATATCAAAAATTATCCTTATTTTTACTTTACAAAAGAACTAAATACTTGCTCTACTCAAACTGTATTCTATGATAAACAAAGTTGGTAAAATCCTTGCTGTAGACGACAATCAGGACATCCTTTTTGCTCTTAAGCTACTTTTAAAACCTCATGTGGAATTAATCGATACCATTTCGAAACCCGAGGCTATTGCTGAGTATCTCAATAAGGAAGATTACGATGTAATTCTTCTGGATATGAACTTTACCAAGGATGCCATCAGTGGTCAGGAAGGGTTTGATGCGCTGGAGAAGATTCTTGAGATTGATAAGGATGCTGTAGTCGTATTTATAACGGCTTATGGCGACGCAGAGAAAGCGGTTCGCTCCATTAAAGCCGGTGCTACCGATTTTGTTTTGAAACCCTGGCAGAATGAAAAACTGCTTGCCACTGTTTCAGCATCTGTTAAATTACGTCGCAGCAGGCGCGAGAATTCATCGTTGCGCTCAAGGCAGAAGGAAATGAACCAGGTAATGGATCAGCCTTTCAGCGATTTTATAGGACAGAGTCCCGAAATGCAGAAGGTATTTACCACCATCCAGAAAGTTGCCGCCACGGATGCCAATATTCTTATTCTTGGCGAGAACGGTACCGGGAAGGAACTTGTGGCACGTGCCATTCACCGCAATTCGCTGCGAAAGGATGAAATATTTATCAGTGTCGACCTGGGTTCTATCACCGAATCTCTTTTCGAGAGTGAACTCTTTGGTTACGAGAAGGGAGCTTTTACCGATGCAAAAAAGGAAAAGGCCGGTCGTTTCGAGGTTGCCTCAGGAGGATCCCTGTTTCTTGATGAAATTGGAAACCTCTCGCTTCAATTTCAGACAAAATTATTAACAGTACTTGAACGCCGCGAAATTGTAAGAGTAGGAGCAACCCGTGCCAAACCGATTGACGTACGGTTGATTTGCGCTACCAACAATAATATTCACCAGATGGTGAGCGATAATTCTTTCCGCCAGGACTTGTTATACCGTATTAATACTGTTGAAATTCACCTTCCGCCGTTGCGCGAAAGAACGGGAGATATACCGCTGTTAGCAAATCATTACATTAAGATCTATGCTAAAAAGTATAAGAAAAACATCAAGGGAATCAGTGCAAACGCCCTGAAAAAGCTCAATCAATATCCGTGGCCTGGTAATGTGCGCGAGCTGCAGCATGCTATCGAAAGGGCGATAATTATGAGTGATGGAAGTATTCTGGAACCTGACGATTTTATCCTTACCACCCAGGGTAACAAATCGAGCGAAGTAGAACTCAATACCTTTAATCTCGACGATGTTGAAAAAATGATTATCATGAAGGTGTTGAAACAATACCAGGGGAACATAACACAAGCTGCACAGGAGCTGGGTATAACACGTACATCGCTGTACCGCAGAATGGAAAAATATGATTTATAAACGATTTTACTTCAACAGTCTGATAAGGATTATACTCATTACCTTATCGATTTTCTTCGTTATCTATCTGGTTTTTGTCAAAGATGAAAAAAACTATATTACTGCCTTTATTTTAAGCATTCTGGTGGTATTTCAGGTTTTTACACTTTTTCGTTATGTGAATAAGACCAACCGCGACCTGGCCAGTTTTCTGGAGTCTATCCGTTTTTCGGAGTTTACACGATCCTTTCAGGTCGAAGGTCTGGGATCGTCGTTCGACGAGCTGAGCAAGGCATTTAATGATGTTATCCAGGATTTTCAGAAAGTACGTTCGGAGAAGGAGGAACACTTTCATTACCTGCAAAGCATTGTACAGAATATTGATGTGAGTATTATAGCCTATCGCACCAACGACGGAGAAGTGGAAATGGTCAACAAATCGGCCAAAAGACTTTTTCAGCTCAACTCGTTAAGGAATATTAACGCCCTTAATTCATTAAGTAAGGAGCTTGTTGATACTTTGCTGAATATCTCCGCAGGCCAGAATGCACTTGTTAAAGTTCAGGATGAAGATGACATTCTTCAGCTCGCCATATTTGCCACGGAGCTCAAAATAAAGGATAAGCAGATTACCCTCGCAACCATCAAGAATATCCAGAATGTGCTGGAGGAACAGGAAACGGAGGCCTGGCAAAAGCTTATCCGTGTGCTTACCCACGAAATTATGAACTCCATTACTCCCATTGCTTCATTGTCATCTACCATTGAGAATATGCTGTCGTCTATGCAGCAAAATACGGTGCAGAGCCTGGAAGGACAGGTTTGCATTGATGTGGAAAGCATGGGCGAGATTCATCTGGCCCTTCAGACCATTAATAAACGAAGCACCGGGCTGCTGCATTTTGTGAATACCTACCGCAACCTCACCCGTATTCCCAAACCTATTTTCAAGATTTCGAATGTGAAATCGCTTGTCCGTAATATAGAACTGCTTATGGACGAGGAAATAAAGCATAACAAAATTAAGTTTACATGTTCCATTGTGCCTGAGGATATTGAGTTTTCGGTTGATGAGCAGCTGATTGAACAGGTGATTATCAACCTGCTCAAAAATTCAATTCACGCCCTCGAAGGACGACCTAATCCGCAGATTGAACTCAAAGCATTCTATAACAAGCGGGGCCGGGTTACCATTCAGGTTATCGATAATGGAGTTGGTATTTTGAAAGATGTGCTCGATAAGATTTTTATACCATTCTTTACCACAAAACCTTCAGGCTCAGGGATTGGGTTAAGCTTGTCGCGGCAGATCATGCGGCTTCACGGCGGCACCATCACCGCCAATTCTATTCCCGAAACGGAAACCGTGTTTACGCTGAGTTTTTAACGGTTCGCTGATGGGAATGCGGTTAAAGTTACTTGCCTGTAAAGTGTTGCAGAGGGAACTGTGTTCGCTGATTCCGAAATGTGATAATTATATTGACGTTACTTTTATCCGGCAGGACCTGCACAACACTCCCCAGTTGCTCAATAAAGCTTTGCAGGACGAAATTGACAGGATTGATGCCGGCGATGACAAACATACTTCACCCGAACCATTCGATGCAATATTGCTGGGCTACGGTTTATGCAGCAATGCCGTAACCGGATTGAAATCGACCCGCCATAAACTTATCATTCCCAAGGCGCACGACTGTATCACCTTTTTATTAGGCTCTAGGGAAAAGTACAATGATATTTTCAACCAAAATCCCGGAACCTACTGGTATAGCACCGGATGGGTCGAGAATGCCAAACTGCCCAGCAAAGAACGGCTTGAAGAAATTCGCAAAGAATATACTGAAACTTATGGCGAAGAAAACGCACAGTATTTAATGGAAATGGAGCACAACTGGGTTAAGGATTATAATACTGCAGGTTTTATTTTTTGGGACGGTGTTAAAAATAGCGATGCCAGGAATTTTACCAAACGATGCGCCGAATCCTTAAAATGGGAATTTAAAGCATATCAGGGCTCTTCCGCTTTTTTATCCGATTTTTTAAATGCCCGGTGGAATTCAAAGTATTTTCTGATATTGGAGCCCGGCAACTCCGCCAGCCAGTCGTTTGATGAGGAAGTGATAAAGGGAGAATGAAATCTTTACAGGGTTGAATTTCAATCTACGGTCGAACTCACGTTGTAATTCTATTTTATCACTGCATTGATCTTTTCCCAAAGGGCATTGTCGAAACCGGATACCGCGAAGCTAGGATTATTAGGATCGGAGGCATCTCCCATTCTCACTACTACCATGTTTCTGCCCGGGATTACATAGATGCGTTGATCGTCAGCGCCCATCGCGGCGAACATGTCGGCAGGTGCATTGGGAACCAAAGTGCCCGGAAATACGAATTGACTACCGGGTACCATGTAACTTGTTTTACCATTGAGCCACCACAAATATCCGTACGATGGATTAATGTTTTGAGATGTCGTTGTGCATTCCTGGACAAAGTTTTCATTTAAAATTTGTTCGCCATTCCATTTTCCTTTGTTAAGCGCCAGTAATCCAAACCTGGCCATACTTCGGGTGGTGCTGTGATATATCGTATAAATAAACCCGTAATTCCAAAAGCCATCCATCCCGATTTTGTTTTTCAGTTTTGCATTGAAATAGGCCTCGAAATTTTGGCCGGTTGAAGCTGATGTCACATCGATCAGTTTTTGAAATACATTATGATACGACCATCTTGCGCCTGCATCAGCCAGGTAGGTGAGATTCGTTTTGATCACCAGATCCTTTTCGTCGTTTATGCCCGAGGTCATTGTGAGCAAATTACGGCAAGTAATAAGATTTTCCTTGTCAACAGTCTCGGCCGTCCAACCTGCTCCCAGGTATTGCGAAACCTTGTTGTTGATATTCAGAAATCCTTCCTGCTGGGCAATGCCGGTTGTATAAGCAACAAGTGTTTTTCCGGCACTGTTCCATTGCCATGTATCGGAGGCTGTATGGCCGTTCAAATACTCTTCCATCACAATTCTTCCGTTTACGAGTATCATAAACGATTTTGTGTTTTTTGCTGTCAGATATTCATTGAGGGCGGGGATGGCATTGGTGTTCCAACCCAGTTCCGATGCTGATTGTGTTTCCCATTCCGAACCATTGACTGGTGGAAAATACATGGATTGGGAGTTATTCTGATTGTCGTCATCGTTTTTATTGCACGATAAAAATGATGCAAACAGTAATAAAAACAATAATTTGCAACTTCTCATATAGGTCCGTTTTATTAATATGCTTTTAAATTCACAGGGTGCTAATAGCATTTGAATTAAAAGTTATTTTTTATACGGCATTGTCTCTCTTTGGTTTCCTGTGTCTTTTGGATGAATGTGTTTACGATTTTCGACCTGCTTCAATCTTCTATTGCCTCAATTCCTTGCTCTTTAAGCTTGTCCAGTGCGTCTTTCATAGTTTTAACCTGTTCTGGTGAGTGCCCATGCCAAACAGTTACCTCTCCTACAATTCTGAACGGATAGGCAGAACGGTACGACATAGTTGGATTGCCGGGGAATTTTTTGTCGGTTAGGTTTGGGTCGTCTTCAACAGGTCCTGTCGGCTCCACCAAATATATCCTTTCGCGGCCTTCGCCAGAGGCAAGTTCGGCGCCCCAAACAGCGGCATCGAGGGTGGATGTCAGATAGATGTATTTTGCTTTTTTCTTTTGTCCATAGTTGGAGCTAATGCCGGTTTCGATAAAATCGCCAATCTTCAGGTCGGCCTTTGTGCCGTGAAAGTATGTCTGAGAAAGGGGCGCTGGTGC
>JAJYAG010000156.1 GCA_021779665.1 Bacteroidota bacterium
GATATCTCTTGTTGCTGTGTTTGAATTGGTTTCTCCGTCGTTCACCACAATCGAAATGGTTCTTGCTCCCGCTGTTGGATTTGCTGTGTTTGTATTTTCAAACTGAATGCTTCTTAAAGCCGCCTGGTAATTTGCCAGGGTCGCATCGCCTGTAAGGGTGAGGGTGCCATTTGCTGCATCCCATGCTCCTGAAATGCCGTTGGCGTTTGTAAATGAGAGGACGTCTTCGCCATTTTTATAACCAGCGGAAATTGTTATAACGGCCGATTTAAGATTAGCATTATCTCCGTCGGTGATAGTGATGGCGCTGGTAATGGCCACTTTTCCCGCTCCTTCGCTGTAATCAATCGCAGTGCTTTCAATGGCTGCTAAAGCAGGAGCCTGATTTGTTGCCGCTACATTGATATTTCTTGTTGCTGTGTTTGAATTGGTTTCCCCGTCGTTCACCACAATCGAAATAGTTCTTGCTCCCGCTGTGGGATTTGCTGTGTTTGTATTTTCAAACTGAATGCTCCTTAAAGCCGCCTGGTAATTGGCGAGGGTTGCATCTCCTGTAAGGGTGAGTTTACCATTTGCGGCATCCCATACTCCTGAAATGCCGTTGGCGTTTGTAAATGAGAGGACATCTTCCCCATTTTTATAACCACCGGAAATGGTTATTTGAGCGCTCTGCAGGTTGGGGGTGTCGCCATCATTTGCTGTGATGGTGCCGGTTATGGCGACTTTCCCGGCACCCTCATTGTAGTTTAATGCCGTACTTTCTATGGAGGCCAGCACAGGTGGCTGGTTGACCTCGACAACATTGATGTCTCGCGTGGAGGTGTTTGAATTTGCTGAGCCATCATTTACCATAAATGATATTGTTCTTGGCCCGGGAGTCGGATTTGTGGTATTTTTATTTTCGAATTGAATGCTTCGAAGAGCTTCCTGATATTGAGCCAGGGTTGCATTGCCGCTAAGCGTAAGAGTTCCGTTGCCTGAATTCCAGTCTCCTGTGATCCCATTGATGTTGGTGAAAATGAGCTGATCTTCACTACTTTCATAGCCGTTGGAAATGACAATTTTTGCACTCTGTAAATTGGTGTTATCCGGATCGGTAACGGTTATTGCTGTTGTAATTGCTTTTCTTCCATCGCCTTCAGTGTAAGTTAAAGTTGACGATTCCAGCGCGGCCAGCACGGGCGGCTGATTTACCGCATTAACTTTTATTTTTCTGGATACCAGGTTTGAGTTAACGGTGCCATCATTTACTGTAAATGTTATGGTTCTGGTTCCAGCTATGGGGGTGGCACTGGTGTTCTCGAACTGAACATTCCTTAAAGCTGTTTGATAAGCTGCGAGTGATGCATCTCCTGTTAATGTAAGTGTTCCGGTTGCTGCACTCCAACTGCCCGTAATTCCGTCAGCATCGCTAAACAGAAGTCTGTCTTCTCCATTGTGATATTCTGTGGAAACTTTAATTTCCGCCGACTGAAGATTGGTATTATCTTCATCGCTAACGGTAATGTTCGCTGTGATATTTGTTTTTCCTGAGTATGCTATTTCGGAAGTCTCAATTCCAGCAAGAGCTGGTGCAATATTTTCCGCCAGAATGCTGATTTTTCTTGAAACTACATTTGAATCGTCCGTGCCGTCATTTACTATGAATGCCACAGTCCGGGAGCCCGGGGTTGGTTTTGATTTGGGGTTCTCAAACCTTATATTCCGCAGGGCACTCTGGTAGTTTTCGACTGAAGCTTGTCCCGAAAGGGTTAACGTTCCCGAAGCTTTGTTCCACTGACCGGTTATGCCATTTTCAGTAACAAAGGATAATTCATCCTCGTTGTTCTTATATCCTTCCGTGATCTGAACCTTTGCTGTTTCCAGATTTGTATCATCCTCGTCGGTTACTGCTATCGTTTGTGTTACGTTTACTTTTCCATCTCCTGCCTTGTATAAAAGCTCTGTTTTTTCTATGCCATCCAGATTAGGAGGCGCAGCCTGAAGTAAATTATTCTTAGCATTAATTTCAATATGGATAATTATTACCATCAACGAAACGAACATAAGTCGCTTCTTTATCAGTTCCTTTGCCATATAACGTGTTTTGAAGTAGAGTAAGCAATAAAAGAAACATTCAAACATTCCCTTTGTTGGGTGAAATATTAATAATAGCCGCATTTTTGTAACATTACTCTGTTCGGGTAAGATTCAATCTTTTTAAATGGTACCTTTGCCTTTAAATAATTTTTATAAAAATGGTTGCAATAGGCAGGTACAATAAGCTGAAGGTCGTTAAAAAGGTGGATTTTGGATTATATCTGGACGGAGAAGAGCATGGTGAAATTCTTTTGCCATTACGGTATGTCCCTGAAAATGCTGAAATTGATGATCTTATTGATGTTTTTATTTACCTCGATTCAGAAGACCGGATTATTGCAACCACTGCTAAGCCTTTTGCTCAGGTGGATGAAGTTGCCTTTCTGAAAGTGGCATCGGTTAATTCAATTGGAGCTTTTCTTGACTGGGGACTTATGAAAGATTTGCTTGTTCCATTTCGTGAACAGCAGAAAACAATGGAAGTTGGTAAATATTACCTGGTGTTTGTATATCTGGATAACGATTCAAAGCGCATTGTCGCTTCTGCCAAGCTCGATAAATTTCTTGATAACGTTCCTCCTGCCTACAAGGTTGGAGAAGAAGTGGATCTCATCATAGCCAATCAGACTGATCTTGGGTATAACGCCGTAATTAACCACACCCATTGGGGGATGATTTATAGCAACGAAGTTTTTCATCCTTTGGCAAAAGGATTACGCATCAAAGGGTACATCAGGAAAGTACGCGAGGATGATAAAATTGACCTCTCCATTCAAAAGCCCGGGTACGACAGAATTGAAGAAATCAGCAGTTTACTTCTTAAAAAACTGAATGAAAATCAGGGGTTCCTGAAAATTACCGATAAAACAAATCCTGAATACATTCACATGAAATTGGGAATCAGTAAAAAGACTTTCAAAATGGCTGTTGGGGCACTCTATAAGGCTCGTCTTATTAAAATGGAGGCAGATGGAATTAGACTAATTTCTCAAAATGAGAATTGAATTTCAAATTGAGTTGGAAATTCTCTGTTAATATTTGATATATATCTGATATTCAATATAATTATTCTTTGGCATATTAATTGGCTTCTAACGGTTCATAACCTAAAAAAATATTTGTTATGGATCAGGATAATACTTACAACCCATCAAACGATAGACCTGTCAGAAAGTCAAGCCGCACAGGAATGATTTTGTCTATCATTCTCGGTATCCTTGTAATTGTTGCCGTTATTGAGATTATTTCGGTAAATAAAAATTACAAACGGCAAAAAGAAGTGAATGCCAATTTATCGTCTGAAAATCAACGGTTGAATACCAATCTTGCTGAGCGCGACTCGCTTACAACAGATTTAATGGCAACTTTTGATCAGATTGAAAATGACTTAAATGTCGTTAAGCAAAAAAGAAACATCATCTCCATGCAGTCCAACGATCCTGAGTTTCGCAAGGATAAACGGAAATCTATTCTCAAGGACATACAGATGATGAACTCTCTTCTGGACGAAAGCAAAAGCCGTATTGCATCTTTAAGTAAAAAGCTAAAAGAATCGGGACTTAAAATTGCAGGATTGGAAGAAAAGATTCAATCGTTATCGGTGATGCTCGAAGCACGCGATGCTGATATTAACGATCTTAAAAAGTTTCTAGAAGAGAAGGATTTCAGAATGGCTGAAATGAATAAAAATCTTGACAGCATGCAGGTTGTTCAGGTGAAATCGCACCAGGTGATCCAGGAACAGGAAAATGAAATCAATAAGGCTTTCTTTGTTTACGGTACCTATAAAGATTTGAAAGAAAAAGGCTTAATAGTTAAGGAGGGTGGTTTGATTAAAAGAAAATCGCTTCAGGAAAATCTGGATAACAAATACTTTACCCAGATCAATATCAATGAAGTGAAAACAATTCCTATCCATGCAAAAAAGGTTGAGTTAATTACTGAGCATCCTCAGAATTCTTACAATCTGGTTGAAGAAAATGGAGAAATTGCTTACCTGGAAATTGAAAATCCCAAGGAATTCTGGAAAATTTCGAAATATGCAGTAGTTGAGCTCAAATAAGGAGGTAGTTCTGCAATATAAAATCAACGTCCCGGCATATTTAATAACCGGGACGTTTTATCTTTTTAGTCGGAGCTGTCGTCTCCGTTTTTCTTGAAAATATCTTCAATTATATCCCGGTATTTATCCGATATATATTTTCGTTTAAGTTTAAGGGTAGGGGAAAGCTCACCAGTCTGCTGGGTCCATTCTTCACTTACAAGCCGGAACCGTTTAATCTGCTCTGTTAATCCCAGCGATTTGTTTATAAAAGTAACTTCTTTCTGAAAGCGTTCAATAACTTCGGGGATCTGAATCAAATCCTTATTATCCTGGAATTGGATGCGATGAATGGAGCACCAGTTATGTAAAAACGTAAAGTTTGGAGAAATAACGGCACTTGCAAATTTTTCGTTTTCACCCACAACCATTACCTGCTCAATAAAGAAGGATTCTTTCAGTTTATTCTCAATTATCTGAGGGGCAACATATTTTCCGCTCGAGAGTTTGAACATCTCCTTTTTACGGTCAGTAATCTTCAGGTATTTTTTTTCAACAAGAACGCCAATATCGCCTGTATGAAACCATCCTTCCGAATCTATTACATCCCTTGTTAAATCAGGCTCTTTATAATATCCCATCATCACATTGGGCCCTTTGCATAAAATTTCACCATCTCCGGCAAACTTGAGTTCCACTCCGGGTAAAACAGGTCCTACAGTGCCATACATAATTTCGTTGGTAACCTGATTGCTCACAGCAATAACCGGCGATGTTTCAGTAAGTCCATAGCCTTCCAGAATATCAATTCCGGCGGCTCCGAATATTCTGCTGATGCGGGGTTGCAAAGCCGCACCTCCTGAAACTACAATCTTAAGATTTCCGCCCAGCGCGGCACGCCATTTTTTAAACACGAGCTTATCTGCAATCTTTAACTTCAGATGGTAAAACCACCCGTTCTCATTATTTCTTTTGAAGTTGTTTCCAAGGTTTACAGCCCAGAAAAAGATCTGCTTTTTCATGAAAGGCAGGTCTTTCCCTTTTCCGATAATGCCTCCGTAGACTCTTTCAAGCAATCGCGGTACCGAAGTGAAAATATGAGGCTTCACTTCTCTGATGTTATCCATGATGGTGCCCATATTTTCAGCATAATAGATGCACAGCCCTTTATACTGGAAATGATAATTCATGGAACGCTCGTAGATATGGCTTAGTGGCAGAAAACTCAAAGTGCGGCACCCCAGCCCCAAAGTGTGATTATTGACCTGCTGAAGAAAATTTGAAACCAGGTTGCCGTGCGACAGCATCACTCCTTTTGGAGTGCCTGTTGTACCCGAAGTGTAAATTAATGTTGAAAGGTCGTCAGGAGTTATACATACTTTGATTGACATCAAAGTATCAAGGTGCTTGTCGGCAGTTTCTTTCCCAAGTTCAACAATTTCATGCCAGTGTTTTACTCCTTTAATTCGGTTAAAACTGTAAACCCCCTTTACAACATCGAGCTTTTCGGCAATGTTTTTTATTTTCTCATAAATAATTTTATCGGAAACAAAAATCAGCTTTGGCTCGGCATGGTGCAGAATATAAGTAAAGTCGTCGGTGCTGATGGTTGTGTAAATAGGGACATGCACTATCCCTATGGCAGCCATGCCCATATCTAAGTAATTCCATTCGGGACGGTTGTTGGAGATAACAGCAATTTTATCTCCCTTAGTCAGCCCCATTTCGATAAGCCCGCAGCTCATCGCTTTCGATTTTTCGAGGTATTGCGAAATATTGGTATGTACCCATATTCCTTCATTTTTAGCGGCAAGCACATTATGGTTTGCTCCATAGCTGCGGCTGATATGCTCAAGAATGTCAAAAGTTCTTTGCACCATGCTAATAGTAGTAAATGTATAGTATAAAGAAAGTTTTGCGGTTTTTGTTTCTTTTAAATAAATGTTTTTGCTTTTTCAAGAGCTTTTTCCAACCCCTCAGGGTTTTTTCCTCCTGCTGTCGCAAAGAAAGGCTGTCCACCACCGCTGCCTTCAATTTCTTTTGCAATTTCCCTGATGATGTTTCCGGCATTTAACCCTGCTTCTTTCACCAATTCTTCCGAAATGGTAACTGCAAGATGTGCTTTTCCATCAATTCGTGCTCCAAGCACCAGGAAAAGATTATTGAATTCTGCCTTTATAATAAAAGAAATATCTTTTAGCATCTGGGCGTTTCCAACATCAACTTTTGCGGCAATAAAAGTTGCTTTTCCTTTGGGTTCTGCTTTCACTGCAAGCGATTTGGCTATTTCAGCATTTTTTTCGGCCAGAAGCGATTCTATCTGCTTTTGCAGCAGAGTATTCTCCTTCAGTAAATTTTCAACGCCGGTAATTAAGTTTTTGGGGTTCTTAAGCGTTTCGTTCAGTTGTTTTAACAGAGTTGTTTGCTCCTGAACATACTCAAGCGCTTTTTCTCCGGTAATGGCTTCTATACGCCTTATACCGGCAGCAATGGCTCCTTCGCTTATAATTTTAAAGAATCCTATGTCGCCGGTTGCTTTGGTGTGGGTGCCCCCGCAAAGTTCTATCGAATCGCCAAATTTAATTACCCGTACAACATCTCCGTACTTTTCTCCAAATAAAGCCATTGCACCAAGTTTTTTGGCTTCGTCAAACGGACAATCGCGTCTTTCTTCCAGGTTGAAATTGTTGCGAATCTGCTCATTTACCAGATATTCAACCTGGCTAATTTCTTCCGGGCTCATCTTCTGGAAATGGCTGAAGTCGAAGCGGAGATAATCCGGATGAACGAGCGATCCTTTTTGTTCCACGTGCGTGCCTAAAACTTCTCTCAGTGCTTTGTGCAGCAGGTGAGTTGCCGAGTGGTTATACTGGGTGCTGAAACGTTTTTTGGTATCGACAACCGCGGTAAAGCTGCCGTTCAGGTTTTCGGGCAGCTGATCCGAAATGTGGATATGTAAATTATTTTCCTTGCGTGTATCAACAATTGCGATTCTTTCGTTTATTGAGGCAATATATCCGGTATCGCCTACCTGACCGCCACTCTCGGCATAAAATGGTGTTTGATTGAAAACGAGATGAAACTGATTTTTCCCCTTTGTGGATACTTTTCGAAACCTGATGATTTTAATCCCTTCGCTGCTGATAGTATCATAACCCAGGAATTTGCTTTCCGGCCCGTCGTTTACCTGAACCCAGTCGCCAGCTTCAACGTTGGCAGCACTTCTCGATCTGGTCTTCTGGTTTTCCATTTCAGCATCGAAACCTGCTTTGTCCAGGGTCATGTTGTTTTCCCGGAGGATGAGTTCTGTTAAATCAAGCGGGAAACCATAGGTGTCGTAAAGGAGAAAAGCGTCTTTACCGCTCAGTATGTTTGTTCCTGAAGCTTTACATTTGCTTATGTTCTGATCTATCAGTCGCATTCCGGTATCCAGTGTGCGCAGGAACGAAATCTCTTCTTCCCTGATAACCCTCTGAATTAGCTGCTGCTGCGAAATAAGTTCGGGATAGGCTTCGCCCATTGCTTTGCCAAGCGATATAACTATTTTGAAAAGGAACGGATCAGTGAGTCCCAGGAAGGTATAGCCGTAACGAACAGCTCTGCGGAGGAGTCTGCGGATTACATAACCAGCCTTGTTGTTCGATGGAACCTGACCGTCGGCTATGGCAAACGATATGGCTCTGATATGGTCAGCTATCACACGCATTGCGATATCCCATTCCTCCCGCTGGCCATATTGCTTTCCGCAAATGTTTTCAATATCGCGGATAATAGTTTGGAAAAGGTCGATATCGTAATTTGAATTTTTGTTCTGTATCACCCGGCAAAGTCGTTCAAATCCCATTCCCGTGTCCACATGTTTTGCCGGAAGCGGCTCCAGTTCTCCGTTTGCTTTGCGGTTAAACTGGATAAATACAAGGTTCCAGATCTCGATTACCATCGGATGGCTGGCGTTTACAAGATCTTTTCCGGGTATTAACTTCTTCTCATTTTCCGGACGGGCATCAATGTGGATTTCGGAACAGGGGCCACAAGGACCGGTGTCGCCCATTTCCCAGAAATTGTCTTTTTTCGAGCCAAAAAGTATTCTTTCGGCAGGAACATGCTTTTTCCACATTTCCAATGCTTCGCTATCGGCCTCGAGTTTGTCGTCTTTGCTTCCTTCGAAAACAGTAACGTAAAGGTTTTCCTTATTAATTTTCAATACATCAGTTAAGAATTCCCATGCCCAGGCAATTGCATCCTCTTTGAAATAATCTCCGAACGACCAGTTACCCAGCATTTCGAACATGGTATGGTGATAAGTATCGTGGCCAACTTCTTCCAGGTCGTTGTGCTTTCCCGAAACTCTGAGACATTTCTGACTGTTTGCTATACGTGTGTAAGTGGCTGGTTTATTGCCTAAAAATATATCTTTGAACTGGTTCATACCAGCATTGGTAAACATTAGCGTTGGATCGTCCTTCACAACCATTGGTGCCGATGAAACTATTTTATGCTGTTTCCCGTAAAAGAAGTCCACAAAAGAATCACGTATTTCTTTAGAATTCATGTTAACGTTTGTATTATTTTAGTAATTAAATTTTTAATATTCACCCACAGAAGTAAAAGATTCGTCAAATGTTTTGCGAAATTAAGAAATTCCATTAGTTTTGCTCACCAATGAAAATCAATTACTTCAATAACACTGCAAGTCATGCCAAGAGTAAAGTATCGCTTCAACCCCGAGTCTCTTAGTTTCGACAAAGTTAGAACAAGTTTCCGGTTCTGGTTACTGAAAGCATTTACGTTTTTCACGGCAAGTATAGTTATTTTCATCATATATCTTTTGATATTCCAGCACTTTTTTGATTCTCCCAAAGAGAAATCGCTTCGCAGGGAATTGGATGCCAAGAACTTGCAATTCGAGATAATGCAGAAAAGGCTTAACCAGATCGAAGAAGTTTTAGCTGACGTAGAGCAACGTGATGATAATATCTACCGGACTATATTTGAATCCGATCCAATTCCCAAATCTGTTCGGCAGGCTGGTTTTGGTGGTGTTAACAGGTATGAGGAAATCGAAAAGATCAATAACTCCGATCTTATTTTAAATACTGCAACACGGCTTGATAAGATTTCGAAGCAGTTGTATGTTCAAACAAAATCATTTGACGAAGTAATTGCAAAGGCCCTTGACAGGGAACAAATGTTGTCTTCATTACCTGCAATTCAGCCGGTGTCGAACAAAGACCTTTCGCGCACAGCTTCGGGTTATGGATGGAGAATTCATCCTATTTATAAGATACGAAAGTTTCATGAAGGTATGGACTTTACTGCTCCATCCGGAAGTGAAATATATGCTACAGCCGATGGCGTAATTTCTGAAATAGAAACAAACGAACATCGCGGTTATGGTAACATGGCCATGGTAGATCATGGTTTTGGGTACATAACTCTATATGCTCACATGGAACGCATCAAGGTGAAACTTGGACAACATGTAAAAAGAGGAGATATTATTGGATATGTTGGCAATACTGGCTTGTCAACTGCTCCGCATCTTCATTACGAGGTTCGGAAAGATGGGAAAGCGGTTAATCCGGTTAACTTCTATTTCAACGATCTTTCTCCTGAGGAATTCGATCAGATTATTGACATTTCCTCTAATAATGGTCAAACCTTTGACTAACTTTACCAAGTTATTTGTAATCAAAAAATAGTAACGTTAAGCTTTATGCCTTATAAAGAAAAAAAAGTAGAAAAACTTTATTATTCCATCGGTGAAGTAGCTGAGATGTTCAGTGTAAAACCTTCGCTTATTCGCTTTTGGGAAAAGGAGTTTGATATTATTAAACCCAAAAAAAACAAAAAGGGAAACAGGTTTTTTACTAAAGAAGATATTGAGAATTTCCATTTGATTTTTCATTATGTAAAGGAGAGGGGAATGACCCTTAAGGGAGCTCAAATGAAAATTAAGGAAAATAAAAGCGATAGCGTAAATAACTTCGAAGTCGTTAAAAACCTTCAGGAAATAAAGAAACTACTGCTGGAATTAAAGGATAGCCTGGAAGGATAATCTTTCATTTCGTGAATTTTCTTCCTAATTTTGGATAAAAAACAATGCACAAGGTTAGTGAAGTAATTGATGCTTTCGAGAAGTTTGCTCCTGTTCAATATCAGGAAAGCTACGATAATTCAGGTTTATTACTGGGCAATGCGGATCATGTTGTTAACGGTGTTTTATTATCGCTCGACATAACCGAAGATGTAATCGACGAAGCAATTCTGCTCGGAGCTAATCTTATTATTTGTCATCATCCGCTGATATTTGGAGGAATAAAATCTATCACCGGCAAAACTTCAATCGAAAAGGCCATTATCAAATGTATTCAAAACGAAATAGCTGTTTTCGCTACCCATACAAATATTGATAACAATGCTAAAGGTGTTAGTTTTAAAATGGCCGAAAAGCTGAAACTACAGGAAATAACACCACTTCTTACATATTCTGGTCAACTTCTTAAACTGGTCACCTTTATACCTCTCTCTCATGTTGAGGCTGTTCAAAATGCTATTTTTGAGGCAGGTGGCGGATCAATCGGTAATTATAATTCGTGCAGCTTTAATATCAATGGAGAAGGTACCTTTAAAGCCGGGGAGGGAGCAAATCCTTTTGTGGGAGAAATTAATAAACTGCATAAAGAACAGGAAATACGATTTGAAACTGTCTTGCCAAAACACCTTGAAGGAACAGTTGTAAAGGCGATGTTAAAGGCGCATCCTTATGAAGAAGTTGCCTATGACCTTTATCCACTCTCAAATCATAACCCTCTCACCGGAGCCGGAGCTGTTGGTAACCTGGTGAAGGAAATGGACGAAGAAGCTTTTTTATTGGAAGTAAAGGAAGTTTTTGCCTGTCAGGCAATCCGGCATACCCGTTTTCTGAATAAAAAAATAAAAAAAGTTGCTCTTTGTGGCGGTAGTGGTTATAGCTTCCTGAAACATGCAATTAGAAGTAAAGCAGATATTTATATCACTGCCGACCTGAAATATCATCAGTTTTCAGAAGCTGAAGATAAAATAATTATCGCTGATATAGGGCATTATGAGAGCGAACAATTTATTCTTGAAGTTTTTTATGAAATACTATTAAAAAATTTCTCTAAATTTGCGGTCTATTTTACGAAAGTAAATACCAATCCAATAAACTATTTTTAAATATGGTGTCTGAAAAAAGTAAAGCAGCTGAAAGCGAAATATCGATAGAGGATAAACTTAAAGCATTATATTACCTGCAAAAGGTTCATTCAGGAATTGATAAAATAAAAATCTTACGTGGCGAATTGCCTTTGGAAGTTCAGGATCTCGAAGACGAAATAGTTGGTTTGGAAACCCGTATCAAAAACCATCAGGAAGAAATAAAGACTTTGGAAACTGCCGTTGGTAATAAAAAGAACGAAATAGGTAACTCCAATGGTTTAATTAAGAAATATACCGAGCAGCAGAACAACGTTCGTAATAACCGCGAATACGATTCTCTTGCAAAGGAAATTGAGTTTCAGACTTTGGAGATAGAACTTTCGGAAAAACGCATCCGTGAGTTTACTGCCCAGATTAATGAAAAGAAAAATATGATCGATCAGGCCAAAAAACTTCTTGAAGAAAGAAAGAATGATTTGGCCAATAAAGCCAAGGAACTCGAAGAAATTATTGCCGATACTCAAAAGGAAGAAGATTCACTTAATCGTAAAGCTCACGAATACGAAGTTATTATTGAGCCGCGCCTTTTAAATGCATATAAAAGAATCCGTGTAAATGCCCGTAACGGTTTAGCTGTTGTTACCGTTCAACGTGATGCATGCGGAGGTTGCTTTAACAAAATTCCGCCACAACGTCAGCTCGATATCAAATCGCGCAAGAAAATTATTGTTTGCGAATACTGCGGCCGTATTTTGGTTGACGAAATAGAGGGTTAGTTTTATTTTATTAATAATGCTGAAAGGGTATCTGTAAAGGTACCCTTTCTTAATTTTATGACCTTTATAAACTATCAGAAGGTTTAACAGGGATATTTTTTAGAAGCTCCTGGGTGTCGGTAAAGAATTGTTGAGCTTTTATTTTGCTTTCCGAATCAAAATAATCAGGGTAATTTAGCGTGTCTGTTCCTGCGGGAACTATCCTGTACTGAAGTTTATTATTTACATTGCCCTTAAAAACCCACACAGGCGAATAGGATACGTCTTTAAGTCTTGTTTTATCAGTTTTTTGCAGTGTGGCATGGAACATAATTCCACCATCTTTGTAGCGGTCGCGCTGGTTCGAAACATAATTGCCCAAAGAATAAACCACTATGTTGTAGTTACTGCTATCGGCCGATGTGTAATATTTTACTACGGGTTGCACCACGTGGGGGTGTGAACCAATAACCATATCCGCACCATTTTTCAACAGAAAAGCTGCAATTTTTCTCTGACCTGCATTTTCGGTTCTTTCGTATTCGATCCCCCAATGGATAGTCACAATGGTATAGTCCACATTTGCTTGTTTTGCCTTGGTAATATCCTGCTTTAACTGAATGGTGTCAATAAAATTAACCACATTGGGTTTTGTTACCGGAATTCCATTGGTGCCGTAAGTGCAATTTAAAAAAGCCAGTTTGAAACCTTTTGCTTCGTAGATGAGGGGATATCTCAAAGTGCGGGCATTTTCATCAATAAAGGTTCCTGTATTGGGAATTCTGAAAGAGTCGAGCATGGCAATTGTTCTCTCGAGACCTTCTTTTCCTCTGTCGAGACAGTGGTTATTGGCAGTGATGAGAATATCGAATCCTGCATTTTTTAAGGCTGTAGCCAGCGAATCGGGTGCAGAGAACTGCGGGTATCCCGAAAATGGTTTACCGGCAAGAGTGGTTTCGAGATTTGCAAGGGCTATGTCGGCCCCGGAAATCAGCGGTTTAACCGGACTGAATACAGGGTTGAAGTCGTAAGTTCCGCTGGATGAATCGAAAGCAGAATTAATCTGAGGCATATGTCCCATTACATCGCCGGCAAACAGCAGCGTAATCTCAGTAGTGTCCGCAAGAGGCTGAACAGTTGTGTCAGGACTGGTTACCTGCTGAGCAACCGTGCAGTTACTTGCGATGAGATATAACGAAAACGAAAGATAAAGAATAAGCTTTTTATACATTTCGGAAAAATTATAATTTTTATGTATCAGGTTTGCATCGTAAGTCATACTTGTATTTCTTACTACTTGATACTTACTACTTGCGACTAATTTACCAGCTGCCTCCGGCACCACCACCACCTGACCGGCCGCCGCCAAATCCTCCAAAGCCACCGCCTCCAGAGCTGAAGCCTCCAAAAGAGCCTCTTCCGCCAGCAGAATTCAAAAGACTTAACAGAATCCATAACGGAAGCTCACCTTTCGATCCGAGGTTTCTTCCTCCGCCACGCCGTCCTCCAAAGGAAGATATGATAAGCACAATGGCAAAAATGATGATAATGGGAACAAGGCTGTTGTCCTTTTTCTTTTTACCGTCTGTTTTCTTCATGTACTGGTCGGCAGTATAAGAACCTTTTGCAAGGTTGAACATTATATTTACGGCGGCAACAACTGCCTCTGCATTTCGACCGTCTCTTAGTCTGGGGACCATTTCATTATCAACAATGCGGTTACAAACCACATCAGGTAATACACCTTCCATGCCATAGCCGGGTTGAATGTAAGCCTGTCCCTTCTCTTCTGCTGTCTTTGGCTTGATAAGGATCAAAACACCATTATTGTTTTTTGATCCTCCGATTCCCCATTTATTATATAAGCGCGTTACATAATCGTTTATTTCATAGCCTTTAAGGGAAGGGACTGTTACCACAGCAATTTCGGTCGAAGTTGTGTCGGTATAATTTACAAGCATACGTTCCAGTTGACCTTGTTCCTCGGGAGTAAACATGGATGCAAAATCGTTAACCAGTCGGGGCGGATTCATTGGTTCCGGGAAGTCTTGCGCCTTAACCGAAAAGCATGCAGTGAATAACAGCAAAAGCTTAATAAGAAATTTCATTGGGTAATTCGTTTTTATCATTGTTTTGATATGGGAAAAATGCTTTAAGCTTTTCGCCTGCCATTCGCACTCCTTCGCATATGCCTTCGGCATACCTGTCTTCTTTAAACAGGGGGATCATTGTTTCTTTAATGTTGTTCCAGAAGTTTTCGGGAACAACGGAATTAATGCCGGCATCGCCCAGTATTGCAAGTTTGTGATCCTTATAAGCAATATAAAACAGAACCCCGTTGCGAAGCTCTGTTTTATGCATTTTCAGTTTTGCGAAAATAACGGTTGCCCTGTCGAGAGGGTCAACCTTGCAGTGTTCTTCGATATGCACTCTTATCTCACCCGAAGAGCACATTTCAGCATCTTCAATGGCGGTGATAATAGTCTTTTCCTCTTCTTTGGATAGAAATTTGGATGCCCCCATATCTTAAAATTTAACTTCAGGAGCTTTATCAGCACCAGCTTCAGCAGTGAAATTGGGTCTTGGCTGAAATCCAAACATGCCGGCAAAAATATTTTTTGGGAAGCTTCTGATAGTGGTGTTGTAATTTTGAACTACTTCGTTGTAGGTGCGGCGTTCGGTAGTGATTCTGTTCTCCGAGCCTTCGAGCTGTGCCTGCAAATCGAGGAAGTTTTGATTGGCTTTTAAATTGGGATATTGTTCCGACACAACCATTAAGCGGCTGAGAGCCTGAGTTAATGCTCCCTGTGATTCCTGGAACTGACGCATAGTTTGCTCATTCAGGTTACTGGCATCAATTTTCACCTGTGTTGCTTTGGCTCTGGCTTCAATAACCTGAGTAAGAGTTGTTTTTTCAAAATCGGCAGCTCCTTTTACAGTTGAAACCAGGTTAGGAATGAGGTCGGCCCTGCGTTGATAAACGTTTTCAACCTGGGCCCACTGAGCTTTTACCTGCTCATCGAGTGCAACCATTTTATTGTATCCGTTTTTTAAGCTAACATAAGTAATAATGACTAAGAGTATAACAACTCCTAAAATAATCCAGCTTTTTTTCATAGGTTTAGAATTTAAAACAAACAAATTTACTATTTACAGCGAATTAAAACATTTATTTTTATCTTAACACCATTATTTAACCTTTGTTTAATATGGAAAAGAAGTGTGTTGCAGGCCGGATTACTGCAATCAGCCGCATATTAGTTGTTTGTCTTGCTGTTATTGTTGCTTCGTGTGAAGAATTAACCGACAGTCTCTCACCCCGCGATAACATTGTTGATACCTGGAAGTGTCAGGAAACTGATGCCAGTAATGGAACAGATTCTTTTTTTGTTGAAATAGTAGCTGATAATTCAAGCCTTTCCGGGATAAAGATTGAGAACTTTAATCATCTTGGAATTACTATAAGTGCAAATGTTTCAGGGCCAACAATCACCATACCGGCCCAGGATGTCAGTGGATTTAGTGTTAGTGGTTCTGGAACAATTTCGTCAAATTACGAGAAAATTACAATGAAATATTCAGTTGACGACGGAGGTATTGGGGGTAAAGAAAATTATAATGCAGTTCTAACGAAACCTTGAGAGGTATTGTGTTACACTTTTTCAATTAAAACAGCAGCATAAGCTGAAACACCTTCTTCGCGTCCTACAAATCCAAGCTTTTCGGTTGTAGTAGCTTTTATTGAAATATCTTCAACAGGTATCTGCATTGTTTCGGCAAGCACTTTCACCATTTCAGCTATGTGTGGCCGTATTTTTGGTTTCTGAAGGCAAACCGTTGTGTCAATATTTCCAACTTTATAGCCTTTCTGGCGAATGAGTTCCATGGTTCTTCTTAACAGTATTTTACTGTCTATTCCCTTAAATTCGCCCGATGTGTCGGGGAAATGCAGGCCAATATCTCCAAGATTGGCAGCCCCCAGCAATGCATCACAAATGGCATGTATGAGTGTATCTGCATCAGAATGTCCTTGTGCTCCTTTGGTATGAGGAATGACAATGCCTCCTAATGTAAAAGTAAGTCCATCCTTCAGGGGGTGAACGTCGTAGCCAAAACCAATCCTCATGTGGAATAATTTATTTCTTTAGTTTTCTGAATGCGTCAAAATCAAACGAAATGGAGAAGCGAAGGGTGTTAGCCAAAGGGTGGTGTGCATATGTTGGAATAAGATACGAGAAGTCGAGCCCCAGTACATTTAATTTCAATCCAACACCCATGGTGAAAAATTTACGGTTTCCCTTGTATTCGTTTTCATGGAAATATCCGCCGCGAATTGCAAATTGTTTTCTGTACCAATATTCCAGTCCAAAGGAATAGGTGATTTCTTTAAGTTCTTCGCTAAATCCATCGGGCGAATCGTAAAAAGATTGAAAAATACCTTTAACTACCGGAACATCGGGGTCCTTACCATATTTAACTATGCGA
>JAJYAG010000013.1 GCA_021779665.1 Bacteroidota bacterium
CGAAGGCCGGAAAACACATGGTGATTCTATAAACCTATATAATGCGGTGTTGAAGAATTACGGTTACACAAGGGCTCAGTTCGATACAACTTTAAAGTTTTATGCGGTGAATACTTCCAAATTTGATCAGCTTTATGAAGAAGTGATAACTCGCCTGAATAAGACAGAGCAGGATAATTATCTGAATCGCCCTTCGGATGAAGACGGTTCTGCCAACATCTGGTACGGTAAAAATATGTGGATGTTGCCTCAGGAAGGTGCGCAGCGAAAAATCCCGGTTAGCCTGAAACTAAAAGGAAAGGGTAAATATGTTGTAAGCTTTAACTATAAATTGTATCCCGACGATGAATCCAGAAATCCCCGCCTGAATCTATATTTTGCCAGTGATTCAACGGCTAAACCTAAAAAGGATACTTTAAAAACCATTGTTTACTTAAAAGATGCTCGTACTTCCATAGTAACCATTACCAAAGAGCTGAAGGATTCAACTTTAACACATCTGAAAGGGTATTTGCTTGATCACGATGATCAGAAGGATGATTGGAAAAAACATGCTGTTATTTCGGGCTTAAAGGTTTTTTATACACCGCAGCAATGATCCGGAAACTTTCCGCTCATTATGTTTTTCCAATTTCAAGTCCTCCTGTAAAGTTTGGTATTCTTGTGATTGATTCTGATAAAAGGTCTATTGAATTAATTGAGCGGAATGACGATTTTAAAGAGATTGCCTCGCTTGAATTTTACAACGGAATTCTCATTCCGGGATTCCAAAATCAAAGTCATAAAACAAGTTTGCAACTGTTTGATGAAATAAAAGCCCAATTTTTTAAGAAGGAGTCATTAACCCTGAATGACGCTTTTTCGCCAGATGTTATGGGTTTGTTTGATTTTGAAATGTTTGCCGGTGTTAACCTTATTTCAGGGGTTGATTACACCCGGATGCGTTTGACAACCGAGTCGCAGATGAAAATACTGATTCCTTCCGGCATTTGATTTCTTGAATTTCCGATATCTTTGGTAAAAACATTGTTTTGAAAAGGCAATTTCTGTTCAATATTCTGCTTCTTATTATTCTGAATGTTCTTATAAAACCATTCTGGGTCTTTGGGATTGACCGCACAGTTCAGAACTTTGTTGGCCCCGAAGCTTACGGTCTCTATTTTGCTTTATTCAATTTTTCTATTCTTTTCAATGCTTTTCTGGATTTAGGTATAACCAACTTTAACAATCGAAGCATTGCCCAATCGCCCGATTTAATTGCGAGTCAATTTCCAAGGATAGTTTTTATTAAACTTTTACTTGGGATTGTCTATCTGTTCTTTTGTTTGGGAACAGCATTGCTGTCCGGGTATTCTTCTAATGCTTTTATTTTGCTTTTTATTCTTTCGCTGAATCAGATTCTCGCTTCTTTTCTGCTGTTTCTGCGTTCGAACATAAGTGGTCTGCAGATGTACTTTGCCGATAGTATTCTTTCAGTTTTAGATCGCTTACTGCTGATTTGTCTTAGTGCAGTTTTACTTTGGACTAATCTGCTTAAAATTGAAATGAGTATTAAGATTTTTGCTCTTCTCCAAACGTTTGCTTACGCAACGGCCTCTTTTGTTGGATTGGCTATTATAATCATGAAAAGCGGAAGAATCAGTTTCAAAGGAGTGCCTCTTTTTTCGGTTGACTTGTTTCGTAAAAGTTTTCCTTTTGCCTTGCTGGCATTGCTTATGGTAACTTATAACCGAATTGATGCCGTTCTTCTCGAGCGAATGTTGCCCAACGGAGCCAGGGCCGCCGGTATTTATGCCCAGTCGTACCGGATTTTCGATGCTATTAATATGATTTCTGTTCTTTTTGCTTCCCTTTTATTACCCATGTTTGCCCGTTTAATTGCTCATAAAAACGATATAAAACCTTTATTGGGTTTTTCTTTTTCTATTCTGTTCTCTGGAGCAATTGTCCTTGGGGTTGCATTGATTTATTTTACAATACCTTTTTTGGATGCTTTGTATAAGAATACTGATTCTGAATCGCATACAGTCTTTGTTTTCCTTGTACTGAGTACTGTTCCTGTTTCACTGAGTTATATTTTCGGGACACTTTTGACTGCCGACGGAAGGCTGTTCCCGCTAAATGTAATAGCCGGAGCTGCCTTGATTCTGAATTTGATTTTGAATATTTTTTTAATTCCCCGTTTTCAGGTTTTGGGCGCTGCATTTGCTGCTCTTATTTCGCAATTATTTGTTGCAATTTCTCAAATGGTTATTTGTAAAAAGAGCTATTCTCTTATCTTTTCCTGGTCGTCATTATTACGTTTCAGTATGCTGATTCTTTCTTCCTTTTTAATTTCCTATTTGTTTGGCAGATTGGATGTGCATGTTTTGCTTAAACTTTCGCTTTCGTTATTGTTTTCGGGTGTTATGGTATTTATTTTAAAAATTGTTGATTTACAGGAAATTTCTTCCATAATTAAGTCGGAAACCGCTCAGTGACAGTGGTTCGAATTGGCGATTGTTCATAATTATTTGATAACTTTCAGTTTGATGGCTGGTGCTATTGAAATAAAAGTGGCAAATTAGTTGCGTAATTGAATTCTAAATCGCTATAGCCGGTGAAACGCAGACATAACAGAGAAGTCAATCTGAAGAGAATAAATAAACGTGTTATCGCTTTTAACAACAAGGAGATAAATGTAATTGAGCAGTATTGCAAAAAATACAAGATCGACAACAGATCACAATTTATGCGCGAAGCAATTATCCGTTCCATCCTGAAAAAAATGGATGAGGATTATCCTACTCTTTGGGATGGTTACCAGTTAAGTCTTTTTACTAAATATTAGTTGTTTTCAAACCCTATCTATATATAATCTCCCCGAATGATTCTGAATCTTACGGGGATTTTTCTTTTTTATAAAGGCTGTTTATCTTTGTTTTAAAATATTATGCAAAGCACAACCATTGCAGTCATTGGAGACACAGGTAAAATAGGATCGGTACTAACACAAAGCCTGGTTGAAAAAGGTTATAAATTGAAATTACTTGTCAGGACTCCTGAAAAGATTTCGCAAAACAGCAGTGTGGTATTGGTGAAGGGCGATGCCCGGGATATTGATGCATTGAATGAGCTTGTTAAAGGTTGTGATTTGTTAATTAACTGCATTGGTCAACCCAAAGGAGAAGCTCCGTTGTTCAGCCTGGTTGCTGAGAATGTTTTGAACGCCATGAGCAATCAAGGTTTATGCAGGTATATTGTTATAGCAGGTTTGGGGTTAGAGATCGAAACCGATAAGAAGAGATTCGTTACAAAGTTTTTAACCAGATTTATGCATTTTGTACTCCCTTCGATCATGAATGACAAAAAACTGGAATTTAAACTGATAGCCGGTAGCTCTCTGGATTGGACTTTTATTCGTATCCCTAAAGTTACCCTTTCATCTCCGAATAAAGCTGTAACAGCTAACGAAAGCGATTGTCTTTCCTGGAAAGTAAATGTTTATGGATTGGTTGAATTTATGATATCTCAGATTGAATCGCAGGAATACGTAAAAAAGGCTCCGTTTGTATTCAGCATGCCTTAATAGCCTGCCATTTTAAACGGAATTGAAATGTTTAATGATGTGAACAGGCTTCCACAGCTGATTTTTATATTCATTTTAAATTGAATTCAGATAAGCATTTCTTTATATTTTGAGAGAATAACGGATTGTATAATTAGATACTTTTGTGCGTTAAATTTTTTGACCCTCATGTCACATATTAGAAGAGCATCGCATAAGGATGCAGCTCAGTTGGCAATTTTAATGGGACAACTCACAGGTAATACGGTTACCGAAAGCGATATGATTAACCGCTTGGATTATGTAAGCAGTAATTTCCACGAAGAACTCTATGTTTACGACGAAAGCGGCGAAGTATTAGGAATTCTCGGATTTCGCATCCGCGAATGTATAGAAGAGGTAAACAGATATGGAGAAGTTTCGATTCTAGTTACTGATGAAGCTCATCATCACAATGGTATAGGTAAAGCGTTGATTGACTTTGCCGAGCAACATTCCAGGGAAGCCGGATGCAACGGAACCTGGCTGATTAGCGGCTTAGGCCGCGAGGAACAGGCTCATAGTTTTTACAGGAAAATGGGATATCAGGTTACAGGGTATCTGTTTGAAAAGGTAAAACCATCTTAATTATTTGATAGTGTTTCTTTTATCGGAAGCGCCTTTTCAAGGGTTTTTCCGGAGGAATCTTTTTTTCTAATTAATAGAGGTTTTGTGCAGTAGTAATTCAGCGCGAAACCTCTGTTTTTATATAGCAGCCGAAATTTGATGTTTAATGGTTTATTAGCAGTAACTCTAAAAATGTTTTAAATTTACTGTTTTTCAATACCATGGAATTTACATCATCTGTTATCGATCTTATTCGCAAAAGGAGATCAGTACGAAGCTATAGAAATGAAAAGCTGGCTCCCGAAACTATCACCATAATCGAAAAAATTCTACAGTCTTCTTCTTCAGGCCCCTTTGGGAACCAAGTCAGCTTTCGTCTTGTGGAAAAATCGTGGGCGCGTGAGAACGCTGGTGTAAAGCTGGGTACATACGGATTTATAACCGGTGCCGGATATTTTATTGCCGGTGAAGTAAAGCCGCACGACAACTGCTTTGAAGATTATGGCTTTCTGCTCGAAACTGTAATGTTGCATCTTACGGATCTCAACCTGGGCACCTGTTGGCTGGGAGGAACTTTTAAGCGAAGTGATTTCGCCGAGGTGCTTGGTACCGATCAGGATATGGTTATTCCGGCTATTACTCCGGTTGGGTTTGCTGCCGATAAAAAATCAATACGGGAAAGTATTATCCGGTGGGGCGCAAAGTCGGATAACCGAAAGCCTTGGACGGAGCTGTTTTTTGACAATGATTTTTCGACTCCCCTGACGGAAGCAAGTGCCGGAAAATTTCAGTTGCCTTTGGAAATGCTGCGGTTAGCTCCGTCGGCATCGAACAAACAACCCTGGAGAATAGTAAAGACCAACGGTTTCTTTCATTTCTACCTGAAGAGAACACCAGGCTACGGAAAATTCGACGGGATGGATCTTCAAAAAATTGATATGGGAATAGCCATGGCCCACTTTGCATTGAGCTGTGACTCGCAGCAACTGAAGGGCACATGGACAAAGCAAAACCCGGGTATTCCGGATCGGAATGCTGAGTATACAATAAGCTGGCAGATCGTTGCCGGATAAGGCATACCACCCTATCCGGAACAGGTACTCCTATCAAAAACGAATTTTTCTGAATTCGTCCTTCATTCTTTTGATGTCGGTGAGCCAGTCTTCAATGTCGTTCTCATGTTCCAGTTCCTCGTTGAGAATGGTTACAGCCATTTGATGCGTGCTGTGGTCTTTTCCGTTTGTGAAATCGGCGATATCCTTATACCGTTGAATAGCGCAACGTTCACCTTTGAGGTTCTGTTCCAGGATAACTTCAATATAAGGGTCGGCTGGTTCATCATAGGTACACCTGGCCAATTTCGTCCAGTTTTCGGGGTTAATAACCGGCGTTCCCCCCAGTTGTATAATCCGGTCGACAACCAAAACGGCATGACCGAGTTCCTGTGTGGCATGAAGCAAAAGTTCAGGCTCCACTTCGCTTCTCATCGGCCCTTCCATAAGGCGGGCACCGATCCAGTATTGGTAGTAAGCCAGCCATTCTTCCGAAAGAGCGGCATTTAGCATTTCAAGTAAACGGTTCACATCTACTGATGCGACATTGATAGCTTCTTTTCCCATGATATTGTGTGTATAAAAAATGGTTTTGTAAATAATGAAACAATGTTGGGGGCGATTTTCATTCTTAATGTGTAATTTAAAATGATTCTAATTCGCTTTGGAGAGGCGAAGAGTTTCGATGCTACGACAAGTTTTCAGAATAAAAATCGTTATCAACATCAATCAATGCAGATAGCGTCAGTTTTCAATAATTTACTTAATCCACATCTTCTTCGCCGGTATAAATGGATTATCTGAATTAAATTTTGGCTTCACACCTTCGTTGGCATAATAAACTCCTATTTGCCTGGCAAGTTCAAGCTCTTGCAAAATACCGTCATATCTGAACCATGGTTTCACTTCATCAAACGGTGTATGGTAGTTTAATCCACCGTCATCCATAATGGCTTTTAACTGGCCTTTGCTTAAAGAAGGGTACTTTTCCGGAATTTGCTCAAACACCAGATTCATTACCAAAACGTCATGAAGCGCAAAAGGATAGCTCTCTACCCTGAAGTTTAAGTATTCACTATCAGATTTTGATAGTTCTAATTCCAGATTTTCTTTGGCAGTAATTTCCTTTATTTGATTTATGGCATTCGTAAAAGCAAGGGGTTTCAATTCTATTGAACCTGCTTTTCCAAGGAAGTTCATCATATCGAGATTAATGCCTGCAACTGTTTTCTCCATCGGAATTACCGGGTTCTTTATATAATGAAGAATGCCCTGAAACGCCATTTCCTCGGCAGTTGTCGCCACAAAAATAACGGTTCGTTTTTGCGGATGAGTGGAAAAATAATGAGCCAGAAGAATTGTACCTGCAGTTCCGCTTGCATTATCAATAGCCCCGTTAAAAATGCTGTCGCCGTTTTCAGGTCGCAAAACGCCAAGGTGATCGTAATGCGACATGTAAATAAATGCCTCATCCGGGTTTTCAGTTCCTTTTATATATCCCACAATATTGGGCGAAGTGAAATTTTTTACATGCTGTTCGAATGATGTATTGACTTGTAACGACATAGAATAAGGAAGGAAATCCCTGTTATCTGCTTTTCTGACAAGATCACCTGTACTGGTTTTAAGGTTGTTTAGCACCCGATTGAAAGCATCTTCTTCAATAAACGACACTAAATCTATTTTTGAGTCAATTGAATAATCGCCGAATGATATGTTTTTGATATAATTTTGCCATCCGGGAAATTGGAACTTACCATCTTTTTGGACAATAAATATTATTCCCTTTGCTCCTTTTCTGAACGCCGTTTCTGCCTTGCTTTGAAAAGAGCCGTAATATGTAGTTTCTCCTTTTTTGTATAAAGGACTCTGAAAATCGGGATGGTTCAACAGGCATACAGCTATCTTGTTTTTTACATCTGCACCTTTATAATCGTCCCAGTTATACTCAGGCGCAACAACGCCATAACCTACAAATACGAGTTCGCCTTCAATTTGGGCCGTTTTATTATCCTGTTTGCTGGTGAATACAATTTCATCAAAGGGAACAATTTGTTCTTTAAAATTTTTCCCCGAGATCACAAAACTTGTATGCTTATAATCGGGTTGATAAGAATGTATATTCACCTGCTGAAAGTATCCGTTATTTGAAACCGGTGTCAGCCCGATTTTTTTGAATTGTGAAGCTATATAATTCGCTGCTCTTGTTGCACCTTCAGTACCCGGCAAACGCCCCTGCATATTGTCGTCCGAAAGTATTGCCAGGTTGTTTTTATATTCCAGTGTGTCGAAATTACTTGTTTTCAGCCGTTCGGATTTACCGCATGCAATTAAAATAAACAGGCAACAAGGTACAAAGCAGGTTAGGGATAAGTTTTTCATAGCCATTGCGTTTAGGTTTTATAGAAATATAAGGATTGCATAATTAGCCCGAATTAGGTAATTGTAAATGCTTTACTGACTCTTTATAAAGTTAAAGTGATGAAAGACGTTTGTCAAGTAAATGAGCTTATTTATTTGTTCATCTTTATGTTAAAGAGTGATAAAAACGGATATGTTAACAATGCAGGATCGAGTTGGTAAAAGTTAAAAGTAACTCTGCTCTGCGCGAAAGCTGGTTGGTGAGTAGTCTTTAATTTCCGTCTGACAGAATTGAGTTTTTACACTTTTCGGGGAATATCCGGGGATTTTCAATAAACAAAAAACCCGAAAGCTTGATTTTACTCGCTTCCGGGTTTTTTATTGAGGTCGATGGCGGACGCCAAATGTTTATTTTCTTTATTATTTACCTTTATTGTTAACCCTCTGTAAATACTGAATTATAAGTACATTCAAGTTAAAATAAATTAAAAGGAATTAAAATAAAATAAGGTTTCACTGAGAAAATACTGAGAAAGTATTAAATTTACATAACTATTGAAATATCAATATTTATGGCAGCAATAAAATATATCGTAAAATCTGTTGAAAAGAAACGCCTTGCAAGTATTTACTTAAGGTTTGTTTCAAGCAATGATATTAATATTTGGGTTTCCATACCTTTAAAAGTTTACCCTGAATATTGGAGTAATAAAAAGGAGGGTTTTATTAATAAGATTGCTTATGATGATCTTTTCACAGAAGCGGAAAAAATAGGGATTGAAAAGGAGCTTAATGATTTAAGGAGCTTTATACTTAGCCAATATAACGAGAGCGCAAAAACAGGTTTTACTTTGAATAGAGAATGGTTGAAATCTGTTATTGACAAGTATTTTAATAAACAGGTTGTTGTAAAAGAAAACCTCAACCAATATATTACCAGGTTCATTAAGGAAATTGAATCCGGCGAACGGCTCTATACTCATAACGATAAAACGAAACGTTATGAAAAAGGATCAATCAAAAACTTTAAAGGTTTTCAGGTTCAGTTTGATTTATACCAAAGTGAAAAAAGGGTGAAATTAAATTTTGATTCAATCACGTTGGATTTTTACGACTTGTTTGTAAAGCATTTTATTAAAAAGGATTATTCAGCTAACACCATTGGAAAACACGTTGCACGTCTCAAAACTATAATGAGATGTTCAAAGGATGAAGGATTGCACACTTCGCAGGAATTTGAGCGAAAGAAGTTCAAAACCATGAAAGAAAAAGTTGAAAACATTTATTTGACTGAAAAAGAGGTTGGTTTAATGCAGTCCTTTGATTTTTCAAAGTTGACGCCTGAACAGATTGTTATTATGCAGGAAAACGGAATAACCAACATTAATCATTTAGACATTGCCAGGGATGTTTTTTTAGTGGGCGTTTATACGGCTCAAAGATTTTCCGATTTTTCAAAGATCAAACCTGAAAATATTCAGAATAGGCAAGGCGGATTGAAAATTATAAGCCTTATACAGCAAAAGACAGGCGAAAGGGTAATCATTCCAATAAGGCCGGAATTAGATGTTATTTTGAATAAATACGGGTATAGATTGCCCAAAGTATTTGAACAGAAAATTAATAAGGCTATCAAGGTTATTGGATCTATTTTGGATATAAACGAACCTACTTTAATTGAGGAAACTAAAGGCGGATTCAAGGTTAAAAAGACCGTTCCCAAATACGACCTAATTAAAACCCATACCGCCCGGCGGACTGGTTGCACCCTTATGTATTTGGCCGGGGTTCCTACAATTGATATTATGAAAATATCAGGACATAAAACAGAACGTGAGTTTTTGAATTATATCAAAGTTGGCAAAGAAGAAACCGCCATAAATCTTTCAAAACATCCTTATTTTTTAGGTAACAATTTAAAGTTAGTAATGTAATGTACAAGCCAATAAGTATAGATAAAGGCCAATTAAATAGGCCGAAATCCATTGAAAGTTTACATGCCTATTTAATGCAGCTTTATAAAGAATATGAAGGTACCCAGTTTGAATTTTGTGAAGTTATATTAGGTGAATGTTTACAAGATATTACCTATTTAGAAGATTTGGAGGAGAAATTGAAAAATCAACCTCAATCAGATTCCGTTTTTTCTTCTCGAGATAGACACCAGACAGTTAAAGAAAATTTAGAATCAATAAAAGACATTATTCTTACTATAAGGAACAATATTATTATTGAATTCGAAAAGTTAATTTACTCTGACAAACTAAAAAAATGGTATGAAATTGCGGGATCCTATGGATATTCTGGTAAAGGTTATACAGACGAAAACGGGAACGAAAAAATACTTTCAATTTTTCCGGGAAAAGAGAACAAGGAAGATATTTACCTATATAATTTGGAACGTTTGGAATACACATACGATGCTTTAAATCCATATTTTAACGATCCTCATAATAACGGGACTATCAAGCCTTTAAAAATGCTCATGGATGACTTTTTATATAAGGTTGAATCAATGGCATTGCCTTCAAAAGAGCGTTTTACCGGGTTAGAAATTGAAAAATGTATCAAGTCTCAAAAGACCGATTTTTATATAAGTCAATGGAATCTTTATGGCATTTTAGACCTAAAGAAAATAACTGTGGTTATCGATCCTGTTCATTATATTATGGTTTATTCTACCGAAAAATATTTAGAATTTTTAATGGGATATAAAGAAAATGGATATTGTATTAAACTTGAAAAGGAAAACCTCAGTCTGTCAAAGATATATGATGAAGGACTTAAACCAATTCAAGTACAACCCTCAAAAACATCTGAGAAACTTTCTCACCGGGAAATTGCATTTATTTGTCAGTATGAAGACATTTACCTTGATAAAAATTTAGCAATTGAAAAGTTAAAAAAATTTGATCTTCCAATAAGCCCCACATCAGGAAAACAGTTAATAGATGATTATAATAAATTCAATACTCCAAGCCAAAGGACTGCTGAAAACGTGCGAACCGTTAACGTTATTCGTAAAATATTGCCGTTATTATCTGAAAAGGCTAAATTATTAGCTGAAAGTGAATTGCAAATTGCTATTAATAAGCAAAGTAAAAAAAGAGAAGAATAGATTAATTTTTTAACCAGTTTGTAACCGGTTCTAAACCGGTGCAAGTGATTAAGCGAGTGTAAGTTTGCGTAAATAAATAAAAGAAACGCAAATGGAAAACTCAATTATCTTATCAAATGTAACCCCGGAGCAATTGTATAATGCTTTCAGGGGTATTGTCAGGGAGGAACTTTCAAACCTTAAGCCTACCAAAGAAGAAACTAAGTACCGCACCCGCAAAGAAGTAAAAGACCTTCTTAAAATTTCATTACCCACACTTAATAGCTATACCCGCAAAGGAATTTTAAAAGGTTCCCGGATTGGTTCCCGTGTATTGTATTCTGAACAGGATATTGAACAGGCTGTAAAAGATATTCCTGTTTTAAAGTATAGGAGGGTTAAATAATGAAACATACACCTTCTATTTTGGAGAATCTTTCCGCCCCTGGCGAATACGAAAAGATACAAAAACGAATTCAAAAACTTCTATTATCAGGTGAAACGTTAACGACATTCACCGGGAATAAATTAGCTCATACCGTTGATTTTAGAAAGGCCGTTTCTGATTTAAGAAGGAAAGGGTTGCCCATACTCGATGCATGGGAAAAGAACGGGCGTAAACGCTATAAACGGTATTGGATTAATCCTGAATATATCAAAACATTGGCAAAATGATTGACGGGATTGAATGTTATAACGTGGCCGTTAATATTGATGAACTTTTAAAGAATCCATTATTAGAATGGCAATTTAAAGGAAGTGCCACAACAGGCGAAATAAAACAGCATAATTCATCCGTTAAAGGGTTATTCTTTAGGATTAAGGATGAAAAGGCTGTTAAACTTGCCGGAAGTATTCATAAGTATTTCAATGAAGGGTTATTTAATTCAAACGACTTTTATTTTCTTGACATCTGTTTTACAATCAATAAACTTCAATCAGATTTTGATATAAACCTTAAGGAAACAAAGATTAATAATGTTGAATTTGGGGTTAATGTTGAGGTTGATTTCAACGAACTATCAAAACACCTGGTTAAATATTATTGCGGACATGGGATGAAGTTTAATGACTTGCCCGGCGTTGAGGTTGAATTGTCAAAGTACATTCTTAAGATTTATAAAAAGTTGCCGAATGTTACCAGGTTTGAAATACATGTGAAAAAGATGCAATATTTATCAGGCCGGAAAGATCCTATTTGCTTAAATGTTCTTTCAGATCTTTTAACCCCTGAGATATACCCCAAATTAAAAGAAATACTGGTAAGTACTATTGATGATTTATTGTTTATTGAACCGTCTGTTTTAACCAATATTAAGGGCGAAAATTCAAACAATTATATGTATTTTGAATATTGGCTAAACCTCAACAGTAATCAAAGAGAATACCACTTAAAACGGTTTAGGGAAATTGGAGAAAGTACCGGAGGGAATTGGATGCAAAAACGACTAAAAGAATCAGTTTCCCAAAAATGTGATGAACTATTTAACAACCCGGCAAAAGTACCGATTTTAAGTACTCATTATATTCAACCAGTTTCAAAACATTACCCGGCAAAAGTACCGATTGAAAATAAGAGTACCCGGCTAAAGTACACTTTAGATAAAATGTACTTTAGACATCCTGATAAATTAGTTTGTCAGGTTACCGGGATAGATATTTCCATGCAAAAACCAGGTTCAAAGTTTTTATCCATTGTTGGTTTAAAATGGATTTATGAAAATGATAAACCAACATTTGAAAGCTTGAAAAAAGAAAGGTTAACACAACGGTGGGAAAATGAACCGTTAAATATTCAGATCCGGGAAATTGCCCACAACATCCGCAATAAATATTTTAACCCTGGCAATAATCCGAGAAACAACACAAAGAACAGCATCAAAAAAGTATTGCAGCATCCTTCTTTATTCAATACACTCGAATTAATAAGACCTGAAAAACGGGCAATTGCCGGAATATAATTTGTAAACAACAAAACATCAAAACAATGGGATTACAAAAAGGAAAGACAAACAACCCCGCCGGAAGGCCGACAGGATCCTTAAACAAACTTTCAAAAGATCTTAGAAAAAATATAACTGATTTCTTAGAAGAAAATTTTGACGTTGTAAAATCAGAATGGCAGAAACTTGAAGGAAAGGACAAACTTCAATTTTATAAGGATCTTATTCAATATGCTATTCCTAAAATGCAAACAATGGAATTTCAATCCGAATTCGAACGTCTATCGGATGAAGATTTAGACCGGATTATAAATGAATTAAAAGGAGGTGCAAAATGAACCGGAGCGAAAAAATTAAAATCTTACATGATATAAAGGAAGGTAAGGCCAATATTGAGGACTTACACGAAACTCTTTTGGATTATTCAAAAATGACAGACGATGAGTTGAGAAAGGCTCTCCATTATACTGAAATTTATAATTTGCAGGATCCTTCTCTTATATTGCCTGATGATGCATTCGAGTTTTTTATTTACCTGAAAAATAAATATGGCTATGCGAAAAAGTAAGATCACAATTTTAGAGAGTATTAAGAAGGGCGCAATGCCATTAGCCGTCTTATCTTTCGAAACGGGTAATTATATCCGAATTCCAAATACTGCGAACTATAAACTAATGAATAAAGATGTAGTTTTCAGCTATCAGGAATTAATAAAGATAGCAGAAAATGAATGTTTTGAAATCCTAAACCCTTTATTTTCGACCGATAGCGAGAAATTCCCTTTTTGCATTACAATTACAACCAAATGAAAATTAATACAATGGATAGACAAAAGAAAATTGAATTGTTGCAACAAATAGAATCCGGCGAACTTCCTTCCAATATTCTAAATATAGAACCGGGATTGTATTTGCGAACCGATGAGCCGAATATTTACCGAAATCAAAAAGGCTATACTTTAAAATATCCTGATGTTATCCAACAAAGTAAAGTACTTTCTTTATTATGCGAAATAACAAACATCACAGGCGAACATACACCCGCTTTCATTCGTGTAATGCCTTTCCCGGTTGGCTGGATAGAGCAAAAGGAATATGCTTCAATGGAAATGCCAACAGAAGAAAGGGCGAATTCAATGGCAAAATTTTGGAATATGGAATAGTATTATTTTTCAATCTCAATAGTAAATATCATCATTCTCAGCTCTCCTTTGCTTAATATCAGTTATATACTCTAATTCACCTCCAAGTAGCTTTGCAATATTTAGCATTTCAGTAAATGATTCCCGATACCCTGATGATTTAATACCTTTATTTTCTATTCTAAAAAAATCAACCTTATACGTAAACATACCTGATTGCGCTCCAAGTGGTGAATAAACTTTCCCGGTAACAATAATACAGCTATCCTTTATAACAAAATCTAAAGAGCAATCGCAATCAGATTTATTTATATGTTTCTTGCCGCTTCCAATAGTGTAAAATTCTTTATCCTTATTTGCTATTTGAAAATCATTTTCAATCAAAGTTTGTCCGACTTTAAGAAAGTTATCGTCTTTCGTAAGGTTGTTTTTAATAATAATCTTATAGGTTCCTTTTGGCGGTTCCTGAGCGGAAATGCAAAATACATTCAATAGAAAAATGATCAGGATTAAAGTTGAATAGGTTTTCATAAAGTAAGGTTTTGCACTAAAATTAACCCTTAAAATTTACAAAATCAAATTACGCTGGGAAATTACTTGACCGAAGAAAATCTACTAACTGAGAAAATACTGAGAAAATTCATGAAATGAAAAACCCCGTTAGCTTATTTTACGGGCTTCCGGGGTTCATTGTTGAGGTCGATGGCGGATTCGAACCGCCGTAAACGGTTTTGCAGACCGCTGCCTAGCCACTCGGCCAACCGACCATTTTTACTTTGGGTGTGCAAAGATATAAAAAAAATAATTACTTCCTAAGGTAGGTGTTAGGTTTTTAGGAGTTCAGGCTTTAGGCCTTTGTTTGTCAAATTCAGTAATCCCCTGGAAGTGCATTTTCCTAAAGCCTAAAGCCTATAACCTAAATCCCTAAGTCGCTATTTCTTAATTGTTCCTTATTTTCTGCAAATTCTTTCAAACATTCCGGGCACAGACAATTATCCCAGGTTTTGCGGATATAATAGAGGTTTTTGGGCAATATCTGGTATTGTTCGCACCAGCAATCTTCGCCCATACACTTAAATCCGGTGCCACATTTGGGGCATTCTTTATTTTTTGGAGTCGACATTTTTGTAATATTTTATATGTATTTGAAATACAGTCCTTTACCTCGTCTAAAAAAGGTACGAGGCTGTGTGAAAAATTTGGAAAGACTTCGACTACGCTCAGTCTGACTGTTGACAATCTGCTGTTTGTCATATTGAGCGGAGTCGAAATATGACTGAGAATTGACTTTTCACACGGCCTCGTGAGGCTCTTTCTATCTTTCATATTCAACACTTACACTTCTTATCTGGCCGCCCATGGGAGGATGAAGCTTGGCAATCTTTATGGTCGCTTTCTTTAATTGCGGGAAATTCTGATACAAAGCATCCATAACTCTTTTAGCAATATTTTCAAGCAGGTTCGACCTGATCATCATCTGTTCCTTTACAATGTTATAAGCATGATGATAGTTGAGTGCATCGCCAATATTGTCACTTTGCGAAGGTGTTGTAATATCGGTTTCCATAACAAGATCTACCAGAAATTTATTACCTACAATTTGTTCCGCCTCATAACAGCCGTGATAGGCGAAAAACTCCATTCCTTCTATGCGTATCAGTCCCATATAAATTTTAAAATATGCTATAAGAACAGCTTAAGTTAAAAGAAGTAGCAAAATTATTCTTTTTTATTGTTTCTGTCATCACTTCGGAGTTGCTTCCGCCATATCTTAAGCCTAAAGTGTAATTAATATTAAACCTTTCCGAAAGATATAAATATCCATTCAGCCAAAGAGTTACATTATAAACCAGGTCCGTAGATACATTAGAGGTACTGTTTTTCGGTTTTACCCATTCCTTTTGAATATTCGGATTAAGCGATAATACATGATATGATCTCGAGTCGGGATAAAATCCATAACCCCAGTTAAAGTTGAGGTAAGCCCATTCGTTGTTTAAAGTTTCTTTGGTTGTCGGTGAATTTTTTTCTTCACGGGTATTTTTTACATCAGCAATCCTGTAACCCGTTTCAAGTCGGATGCTGCGTTGCCACTTCAGATTTATCGGCTTTTCAAAGTCGCCAAGTATAGAGATCCCCAATCCATTATTAAAGCTGAAGTTTTTCTCGGCCGATAAATGGTTATTAATCGAATAGCCAAGGGAGGGGCCCATACCTATTGAAAATCTGTTTCCCGAAACTCGCCAGGGATTGTTTGCATACCCCCAGTTGTCAATTATACCTGAGAAATAAACAGCATTCTGTGCGCCGCTAAATCCGTTATCTCTGATAAAACTATCAAGCGCCTGTATCTCATAAATCCTTCTTTTTCGCGCGTCGAAATGGCGCTTATTTCTCAGCTGTGTTATTTTGGTCGCAAATGCCAGGATGTCCTCGTCCGAAATAGCTTTTGCGAGTTGATTATTCTTTTGTAAATCTTCCAGAATGAAAATGGCCATCCTTGCGTCTTCAACATTCTCCAGTCGCCCTAATCCAAATCGTACAGGCAGGGAAATATTGCTGTATAGGGTTCTTTTATCCTCTGTAAATTTGGTGGTAATATTACTTGAAGTGTTTTCCGATTTATAGTTTTGGAGCGATACATCAACAAAACCAACAGGATTTATCTCGAAAAACATATTCCTTCTGAAGTATAATCTGTTTTCCGAATTGAAGTTAAAAGCAGCATTGTAAGTATTGTTCGTTAATTTCGATTGGGAGGGATCGGTAATCTTATTTTGCCGGTTGAAGGTAGATAAATAGTTATTGGGCTTTATCTCCAAATTAATGAATGTTTGTTTTTGGATTTTTCTGGTGTTTTGAATTGAGGAATAATCAAGTTTGAGATTCGGATAAATGTTTGTTGTATGACTATGAGCGTCTTCTGAATCCTTATTGTTTTCTTCGTATCCTCCATTTATAAATCCCGAGAAATCCAACATACGCCTGGAATAATCGGCTGTTTTATACTTCGATAAATCGAACGAATTGAATTGAGCATGAACAATGGTTGTGCAAAAAAGCATTGCAATCAGCGAAAGAATTGATAATTTCATAACGGTTAGATTTAGGTTATTCTTTGGAATTGTAAATGATTTATAAAAAGTTAAGCTTCCAAAAATTATTCCGTTTCTAAGAATAATTTATCATGTATATTTGATGTTTAATAAAATTGATGAACTTCAGCCTTTAAAATTAGAGGAATAGATTGAAAAAGCGATATAAATATAAAAATTGTTAAAGTTTACTTTACATGGAAATTTCGGACGATAAGAAGATAGGTGATAAGGAACTTGAATCAAAAAATTTCATTCATAATATTATTGAAGAAGATATCCGTACCCAAAAGTATGGCGGAAGGGTTCATACGCGTTTCCCGCCGGAACCTAACGGGTACCTGCATATAGGTCATGCCAAGTCTATTTGCCTTAACTTTGGCACTGCCACCAAGTACAACGGCAAGTGTAACCTGCGTTTCGACGATACCAACCCTGCCAAAGAGGATACCGAATATGTCGATTCCATTAAGGAAGATGTTCATTGGCTTGGTTTCGATTGGGAAGGCCGCGAGTTTTATGCAAGCGACTATTTTGAAACGCTTTACGAATATGCCATAAAACTCATAAAAAAAGGTAAGGCTTATGTTTGCGACTTAAGTCAGGAAGAAATGGGCGCTTACCGCGGAACGGTGACTCAGCCGGGTAAGGACAGTCCTTACAGGAACCGCTCAGTTGAAGAAAATCTTCATCTCTTTGAGCAGATGCGCGCCGGAGTTTTTCACGACGGCTCCAAAGTTTTACGTGCCAAAATCGACATGGCTCATTCGAACATGCTGATGCGCGACCCGATTCTGTATCGCATTCTGCATACCGATCATCACCGTACCGGCGACAAATGGTGTATTTATCCCATGTACGACTTTGCCCATGGCCAGAGCGATTCCATTGAAGGTATCACCCACTCGCTCTGTACACTGGAGTTCGAAGTGCATCGCCCGCTTTACGATTGGTTTGTCAAAGAACTTGAAATATATGCGCCGCAGCAGATCGAATTTGCACGATTAAACCTTACATATACCGTGATGAGCAAACGTAAGCTGCTTACCCTGGTGAAAGAAGGCATAGTAAGGGGATGGGACGATCCGCGGATGCCAACCATTTGCGGTTTACGCCGTCGTGGTTACACTCCCGAAAGTGTGCGGAACTTTGCTGAAAGGGTAGGGGTTGCCCGCCGCGATCAGGTAATTGATGTTGCTCTGCTTGAGTTCTGCGTTCGCGAAGACCTGAACAAGAAAGCTAAACGCGTAATGGGCGTTTTTAATCCGTTAAAAGTTACTGTAACCAATTATCCCGAAGGTCAGGTTGAATGGCTCGAAGCCATCAATAACCCGGAGGATGAGACGGCTGGAACCCGGCAGGTGCCCTTTAGCAGGGAACTTTATATTGAACGCGACGACTTTATGGAAAATCCTCCTAAAAAGTTTTTCCGTCTCGCTCCCGGTGCTGAAGTGCGTTTACGCTATGCTTATTTCCTGAAATGTGAAGAAGTAGTAAAGGATACTGAAGGTAATGTTATAGAGTTGAAATGCTCCATCGATCCTGCATCAAAAGGAGGAAACTCTCCCGATGGCCGCAAAGTAAAAGGTACCATTCACTGGGTTTCGGCTAACCATGCGCTTAAGGCCGACGCAAGATTGTACGACAGACTGTTTTTGAAAGAAGATCCGGAAGATACAGGTGAGGACTGCGATTTTAAAGTCAATCTCAACCCTGAGTCTCTTGTTGTTAAAGAGTGCTATGTAGAACCTTTCCTGAAAGATGCTCAGAAAATGGATAAAATTCAATTTGAACGTATTGGTTATTTCTGTGTCGATCCCGATTCTACTGCCTCGAAACTGGTATTTAACCGCACGGTCACGTTAAAAGACAGTTGGGCAAAGATCGCAGGAAAAGAAGAAGGTGCTGATAACAAGTGATTAAAAGCCTGATTTTAATTTTTTCTATGATATAGCTAAGAAGCTGCTAAATTTTTTTTCAAAAAATGAGTACAACATATATTTTTTCAATTAAATTTGCAGCTCTTAAAATTGTCCTGTGGTGTAATTGGCAACACGTCAGATTCTGGATCTGAATAGTCCAGGTTCGACCCCTGGCAGGACAACAACTCTGAACCCTTTCAATTCAATTTGAAGGGGTTTTTTATTTGGATGAATTTTTCTTTTAGATGCTAACCAACATATCCGTTTCAAATGATGCCTAAATTTGATAACTTGCATTTGGTTTAATCCTGAAACAATCGCAAATACGAAGCAACTACTCAAAATATTAACTTAATGAACAGAGAGCATTTTCTTCTCAGGTTAGAACAGGACCAGGAATGGGATCTTGTTGTAATCGGAGGAGGAGCATCAGGGATTGGTTCGGCCATTGAGGCTGTCACCCGCGGTTTAAAAACACTTCTGCTCGAACAGCACGATTTTTCCAAAGGCACTTCCAGTCGAAGTACCAAACTTGTTCATGGTGGCGTCCGTTACCTTGCGCAGGGTAATATTTCCCTTGTACTGGAAGCGCTCCGCGAGAGAGGCAGACTCAGAAAAAATGCCCCACATCTGGTAAAACAGCAGGCTTTTATTATTCCAAATTATAACTTTTGGGGTGTTCCGTTTTACACCATTGGCCTCACCATATACGATCTGATGGCTGGTAAATGGCGCTTTGGTTCCTCGAAACCCTATTCTGCAGCCACTACCTTAAAAAAAGCTCCAACATTAATTAAGCATCATTTAACAGGAGGTGTTCTTTACTATGACGGTCAATTTGATGATTCCCGGTTGGCGATAAATATGGTACAAACATTTTGCGAACATGGCGGAACGGCTTTAAACTATGTTAAGGTTACCGGTTTGTTGAAGGATAACTCAAAAATTTGCGCGGTAGAGGCTGTTGATTTGGAAACAGGAAAGAGCTTTATCATCAAAGCCAAAGCCGTTCTGAATGCTACCGGCATTTTTGTGGATCAGGTTTTGAAAATGGACGATCCGGAGGCGAAGGATATTGTTCGCCCAAGTCAGGGTGTTCACCTGGTGGTTGATAAAAAATTTCTTCCGGGCGATTGTGCCATCATGATTCCCAAAACTTCCGATGGGCGCGTGTTTTTTGCTGTTCCCTGGCACAATAAGGTTGTGTTGGGAACTACCGATGTAAAAAAGGACGCCATTGAACTTGAACCGCGTGCACTGGATGAGGAGGTGAATTTTATTCTCGAAACCGCTTCTCAGTTCCTGGAATTACCGCCGCTCAGGTCCGATGTTCGGAGCGTTTTTGCCGGATTACGTCCATTGGCTGCTCCGGCAGGCACGAGTACTAAAACCAAAGAAATTTCGAGAGGGCATGTTATCAAAGTTTCTCCATCGAGTCTTGTATCGCTCATTGGAGGGAAGTGGACTACTTACCGGCAAATGGGAGAGGATACAATTGACCGCATCGCCGAAGTGCATCAGTTGAATATAAAACCTTCGGCTACTGCCGATTTGAAAATCCATGGGTATAAAGAAAAGGGTGACTCATCCTCTCCAAGAGACTTTTATGGAGCCGATGAAGATGTGCTGGATAATCTGACAACAGAAAATCCTGCATTAGCTGATGCTTTGGGCATCGACCTCGGTATGATTAAAGCTCAGATTGTGCTGGCAGTTCGCAACGAAATGGCTCGTACCGTTGAAGATGTGCTTGCGCGTCGTACCCGGGCTCTTTTCCTCGATGCAAAACAAAGTATTGCCATGGCTCCGGAGGTGGCCCGAATTATGGCCGATGAACTCGGCAAGGATGAAGATTGGCAAAAACAACAGATTGAAGAATACACAATTCTTGCAAACAGATATCTTTTGAGTTAATTTCAGCATTTACTACTTAACTATCTTCCTTATGAAAAAGTACATTCTGGCTTTCGATCAGGGCACAACAAGCTCCCGTACCATTATTTTCGACAAGGATGGAAAAGTGATCCATCAGGCACAAAAGGAATTTCCGCAGATTTTCCCTAAACCTGGCTGGGTGGAACACAATCCCGACGATATAATTAATTCCCAGCTCGAAACTGCCGGAGAAGTGCTGGCTAAAGTCGACATTTCGGAAATTGCAGCCATTGGAATTACCAATCAGCGCGAAACAGCGATATTGTGGGATCGCGAAACCGGTAATCCTGTTTATAACGCAATTGTGTGGCAGGATCGCAGAACAGCTCCATATTGCGATGAACTCAAAGACAAGGGTTATCTTGATTTGTACCGGGATAAAACAGGCTTAATCATCGACTCCTATTTTTCGGCTACTAAAATAAAATGGATACTTGATACGGTTCCCGGAGCGCGCGAAAAAGCTAATCTGGGCAAACTGGCTTTTGGCACGGTTGATACCTGGCTCATCTGGAAGCTTACCGGCGGAAAATGTCATATTACAGATGTTACCAACGCCAGTCGCACCATGGTTTATAATATCCATAAGCTGGAATGGGATACCGAATTGCTTAAAATTATGGATATTCCCGAAAGCATTCTTCCTCAGGTTAAATCATCTTCGGAGGTTTATGGGCATACGCTGACTTCTTTCTTCGGAGCTGAAATTCCTATTGCCGGTATTGCCGGCGATCAGCAGGCTGCCACATTCGGTCAAATGTGTCTTGAAACAGGTAATGTTAAGAATACTTATGGCACCGGTTGTTTTATGCTTTGCAATACAGGGACAAAACCTGTAAAATCCAACAACAACCTGCTAACAACCATTGCCTGGCAGCTCAATGGTAAAACTTTATATGCGCTCGAAGGCAGTATTTACATTGCCGGTGCTGTTGTTCAGTGGCTCCGCGATAGCTTGGGTATCATAAAATCTTCTTCCGAAATTGAAAAATTGGCTTCTACAGTTGAGGATAACGGTGGGGTTTATTTTGTTCCTGCTTTTACGGGCTTGGGCGCTCCGCACTGGAATCAGTATGCCAAAGGTTCCATCACAGGTCTAACGCGAGGTTCCACTGCTGCACATATTGCCCGCGCTGCCCTCGAAGGAATTGCTTTTCAAACCTTAGATGTACTGAAGGCGATGGAAGCTGATATGGGTAATCCTATTACCGAACTGAAGGTGGACGGTGGTGCCGCAGTTGATAACCTGCTGATGCAGATTCAGGCTGACGTGCTTGGGGTACCGGTAATCAGACCTCAAACTCTTGAAACTACAGCTCTGGGAGTTGCTTACCTCGCTGGCCTGGCCGTTGGTTTCTGGAGTGGCGTTGATGAAATTCGCAAACAATGGGCTGTGGATTCCAGGTTTATGAGGAAAATTGACGAATCAGAATTCAATAGAATGATAACCGGCTGGAAAGAAGCACTAGGAAAAACTTTAAATTAACCAATGGGTTGCGAGTTACGGGATTCATGTTGCGGTAAAAGAATAGCAACCTAAAACCTAACACCTACAGCCTAATACCTAAATCTTAACTATATGAATGAATTTTTCGCTGAATTTATTGGAACCATGTTGCTGATACTGCTGGGCAATGGTGTGGTTGCCAACGTTAATCTGAATAAAACATACGGTAATTCCGGAGGGTGGATTGTAATTACCATGGGATGGGGGCTGGGAGTATTTATTGGCGTAACTGTCGCCGGACCTTATTCAGGGGCGCATCTCAATCCGGCTGTGACTCTGGGTTTTTCAATTGCCGGACTATTCCCATGGGCTAAAGCTGCGGTATTTATTGTTGCTCAGCTTTTGGGCGCGGCCATGGGTGCCTTTTTGGTATGGACATTTTACCGGGAACATTTTAACGAAACTGACAACCAGGGTGCCATTCGCGCATGCTACTGCACCAGTCCTGCCATACGTAAACCTCTCAGCAATTTGATCTGTGAGTTTATTGGAACTTTTGTGTTGATTTTTGTGATTTTTTACATTCAGGGTGCTACATTTGAAGCAGATGGTGTTTCGGGGGTAAAAATAGGTTTAGGAACCATTGGTGCTTTTCCGGTTGCTTTTCTGGTGGTGGCCATTGGTCTTTCCCTGGGAGGAACTACCGGATATGCCATCAATCCTGCCCGTGACCTGATGCCAAGGATTATGCATGCCGTTTTGCCAATGAAATATAAAGGACCATCGGGTTGGGAATACGCTTATGTTCCAGTTATAGGGCCGGTTGCAGGAGCTGCATTTGCTGCAGTTTTATATTTGTGGTTGCTGTAATTTATTGTGAGTTTCGGTTTTTAATAAGGTTAAAGATAGATCTTATCCTCTTGTATTAAGGGTTCAAATGCAGGAAGAAATACGGTTCTAAGATAAACCTTATTTTTAATCAGCAACCTTCTAGAAAAAGTAAATAAATCTTGTATTTAACCTTATTATTGATATTTAATAAAGACTTTTATTTGGGAAATTATTGGTAATCTGCTTTGAAAACGGTTTAAAAAAAAGAATATGATGAGGTTAGTTAGTCTGTTTGTGTTGTTAATGTTTGCAATTGGTGCTTTTGCTCAGGAGAAAGTGGAACGTAAAACCTATTTTCCAAAGTCGGAAATTCAACCTGATAAAATTCCTTCTTTTAAGAATACGTGGGTATTTATTATGGCTGGTCAGTCGAATATGGCTGGCCGTGGCCAGGTAGAACCTCAGGATACATTGCCAAATCCAAGGATTTTGACTATAAATTCCCAGGGGAAATTAATCCTTGCCAAAGAGCCTTTACATTTTTATGAACCCACGATGTCGGGGCTTGATTGCGGTGTTTCTTTCGCACAGACGCTTCTTAAATCAGTTCCCGACTCCATTACAATTCTGATGATACCCACTGCTGTTGGTGGAAGTGCTATTGACCAGTGGCTGGGCGATTCCATTCACAGAAATGTGAAACTGCTGACTAATTTTCGCGACAAGGTGGACATAGCCCGGAAATATGGTGAAGTGAAAGCGATTATCTGGCATCAGGGCGAAAGCGATTCAAATGCTAAGTTGATTGGGTCGTACGAAGGTAAACTCAGGAATCTTTTTGGTCAGTTTCGCAATTACGTGAATAAGCCCAATTTACCAATTGTGATTGGCGAAATCGGAATTTTTACTGATAATGCCGAGAATAAAAAGTTGATGAACCAGACAATCCATCATTTTGCCGGCACAGAGCCTAACGCTGCCTGTGTTTCAACCGGCGACTTAAAACATCGTGGCGATAAGCTGCATTTCGATTCCGCATCTCAGAGAATAATGGGAGAGAGGATGGCGCAAGCCTGGTTGAACCTTTACGGAATTAACATTCAGAATAATAAATGAGTACAAAAGTGAAAATTTTTAAGGCAATTATTGTTTCGATACTTTTAACTTCGGTTGTAAGTGTCAATTGTCAGACAAGGTTTGATGCCTCATTGACGAATAGTAAAGTTGAGGTTTACGCTGTTGCCGATTTTGTCTTTAAGGTTAAAGCAAAAATTTCTCAGGGTTTGCTGGATGAGCCTTTTGGTGCTGTTTTCACAGCTCCCGATAATTCTTCTTTGAATATCCCGGGTTTTTACAACGAAAACAATGAGTTCGTTCTTCGGTTCTCGCCTACGATGCAGGGAAGCTGGAGTTATTCAACCTATTCTTCACTGCCTCAATTGTCTGGTTTAAAGGGAAGTGTTGATGCTATAGCTAACTCCAATTCGGAAATTCATGGTGCTGTTACAATTAATCCACAGAATCCTCAGAAATTTATTTACCAGGATGGGAACTCCTGTTTTGCCCTGGCTTTTGAACTCGACTGGCTATTTGCGCTCGATTACGATAATCCTTCGGCCCTGCCTAAAACAACACAGATTATCGACGATGTTAAAGCGAACGGTTTTAACCAGGTGGTGATGAATGTTTATGCGTACGATGTCAACTGGAAAGTCTCGCCCGATGTGCCTAAGGAATATAGTTTCAAAAGGCCGGCATATTCTCCTTTTGAAGGGACGAATGAAAAACCTGATTTCACTTCACTGAACATTCATTTCTTTAAACATTTCGACCGCGTTATCAATCATCTGAATCAAAATGGAATTACGGCTCATGTGATGATTTATGTGTGGAATAAAAATGTGAACTGGCCAAAAATGTATTCTGTTGAGGATAACCGGTATTTCGATTATATCATTAAAAGATATCAGGCTTATTCAAATATCATCTGGGATGTTTCGAAAGAAGCGCTGGATTACGGACGGTGCGATATTCCTTACATAAATGAGCGCATCGAACGCATTCGCCGGATCGACGCCTACAAACGCCTGGTTACGGTTCACGATTATGAATATTGTTCGCGCGAGCCCGACAGGGTTGATTTTATTTCTATCCAGAACTGGCGTTCCGACTTGTATTCTCTTAGCCTTGAAGCTCTCCTGAAGCATAGCAACAAACCTGTAATGAATATTGAACATGGTGGCTATGAGGAAGGTCCTTATTTATCTTTCGAAGGAAATTATGTTAACCCCGAGGCTTGTCTGGTGCGTAACTACGAATGTGTGTTTGCCGGAGTTTATTCATGCTACTACTGGCAGAATACTTCCTGGAATATTGTGGTTTATGACCCTATGAATCCAAAGCATTCCTTCAAAAAGCCGCGATTCGATTATTATAAAAATTTGCAGGCGCTCTTTACCGGTTACGATTTCAATACTTTATATCCATACAAATCCAAGCTTACTACCAATAGCAGGATCGGAAACGATAATTTCTCTTCCAGCGGATATCCGCTTACCAATGGTAAGGATCTTTATTTATATTTTATCCCTGCTGAGAATTTCCAGATAAATGCTGTAATTCCTCAACCGCAAAGTAAAAAACTCGAAGTTACCTGGTTTAACCCATTTACAGGTGAGTTCAAAAATGCCGGATTAACTGACTGGGGTGTATGGAAAGGATTTAAAAGTCCCTGGCCCGGCACTGCTAGTGTTTTAATTTTAAAAGCAAAATAATTTTAAATCCCGACATCAGGCTGCTCCAAAACAGTTAGAAAAATGTTTTATCAAAAGGCGGATTTCAGAAAGGTTTTCACTATATTTTCCAATATTTTGAAGATGGAATTATTGTTGAACTACTAATCTAATCTCCTGAGGGATATTAAAATTTTGGCAGTATGGAAAAGGAAAGCCCGAACGAAAAACAGCATCCTATATTAGGAACTTATATAAAGAAAATAACCAACGACGAAATGTCGGGAACTTATTTGTTTGAAGTTGCCTGGGAAGTTTGTAACCAGGTAGGTGGGATTTATACCGTTATTCAGTCGAAAGTTTTATCGGTGCTCGATAAGTGGAGAAAGGAAAACTATGTTTTGCTCGGTCCTTATTTTGAGAAGAATGCGGCATCAAATTTTGAGCCCATATACGATCCTTCTGATCCGATGTCGCAGACAGTGGAGGAAATGAACAGTATGGGATTTAAGGTTTATTATGGTCAGTGGCTCATTGCCGGAAGACCTAAAGTAATCCTTTTCGATCCTTTTGCTTCTTTCCATCAATTGGCTGAAATTAAATATTTTCTGTGGGAACATCACAGGATATCTACCCCGGCTCACGACGATCTTACCGATCAGGTAATTTCCTTCGGACATCAGGTGCATCAGTTTTTCCAGATTTTTTCGGCAAAGTTTGGTCAGGGACATCGTATGATCGCTCATTTTCACGAATGGATGGCCGGAACGCCTATTCCGAATATGCGACGCGATCAGCTTCCTATTAAAATTGTGTTTACTACGCACGCAACTTTGCTTGGGCGCTATCTGGCCATGAACGATCCTCAGTTTTACGATAATCTTCCTAATTATAACTGGCATTACGAAGCTGATCATTTCCAGGTGATGCATATTGTTGAGATTGAGCGTGCGGCGGCTCATGGGGCTCATGTGTTTACAACCGTAAGCGAAGTAACCGTTCCCGAGTGCGAAGTATTCCTGGGTAGAAAGCCGGATGTGGTTTTACCCAACGGATTGAATATCGACCGGTTTGAAGCCATGCACGAGTTTCAGAATTTACACCGGTTTTATAAGGAAAAGATTAATGAGTTTGTGATGGGGCATTTCTTCCAGAGCTATTCATTCAACCTGGATAAAACGCTGTACTTTTTTACCTCCGGCAGGTTCGAATATAACAACAAAGGTTACGACCTTACGCTTGAAGCGCTTAACCGTCTTAACCGCAAAATGAAACAGGCTAAAATAGACATGACCGTGGTTATGTTTATCATTACCCGGAACCCTTATCATAGTATCAATGCCGATGTTTTGCAGATGAAAGCCTTATTGGAAGAAATTCTGCGTAACTGCGAACAGATGCAGGAGAAGATGGCTCAGAAGCTTTTTTATGCTATCACTTCCAACGAAAAGGGGTTTGCAATGCCCGATCTCAACCAGTTGATTGACGACTATATGGTGCTGAGACTGAGAACGAATTTTCAATCGTGGCGTACAAAGCGGCTTCCTTCTGTTGTTACTCATAATCTGGTAAACGAGCATGGTGATCCAGTTCTGAATTATCTTCATTACAATGGTTTGGTTAATCTTCCGCAGGATAAGGTGAAAATAGTTTACCACCCGGATTTTGTTGCCACCTCCAATCCGTTGTTCCGCATGGAATATTATCAGTTTATCCGGGGTTGTCATATGGGAATTTTTCCAAGTTATTATGAGCCCTGGGGATATACACCACTCGAATGTATTGCCAGTGGTATTCCTTCAGTTACCAGCGATCTGGCGGGCTTTGGCTCTTTTGTCGATTCTGCAATTCCCGACAGCGAGAATTCAGGTATTTATGTTTTGAAACGGAAACACAAAGGCTTCCATGAAGCTGCGGAGAATCTTGCCAATATTTTATTCGATTTTGTGAAAATGAGCCGGCGCGACCGGATCATGCAACGAAACCGCGTGGAAGCTACCTCCGTAATGTTCGACTGGGGTAAGCTCGGAAAATATTACGATAAGGCTTACGGCATGGCTATCAGGAATAAAGAGTTGTGAAATTCTTTTATAATCATAATAAGGCAAAGTTTCGGCTTTGTCTTTTTTGTTTATAGGTGGCAGGTCTTCAAAAAATTGGTGGAAGAATAATAATTGTTTACTCACCTTTGCTTTTATTGACTCAGTTCAGTTAATTTTAAACCTTATCAGGTTGGTAGGTTTAAAATATTATTCCTGAAAAGTCGTTACTTATTCTCCAAATATATTCATTCGTAAATAAATTGCGACCTTTGGTCAAATACATAAAAAAATGTAACTTTATTTAAGCATGAATTTTTCAAAAGTTTAAAAAATTGTAATTTAGAATTGTGTTAAATAACTGCTATAAACCTTTGATAATTTTGCGATTGCAATTGTGTTATTTTTGTAACAATATGATTTTTATTCATTTATCGTGTATCAACGACTTTAGTCGTGCTTAAAATTTGCGACTTTTTATATATTTGCGCGCCTTAAGAGGTTGAGTTTTTAATTCTCTGTAAGTTCATTAAAATGTAGATAATATGGGTGCTGCTTCAATAATAATTCTTTTATTCTGCGGGGTAACTTTCGCCGTTTTAGCCATTGGAGTCGGAAAGTTTTTTGGATTGTCGTCCATGAATCCTGAAAAAGGACAGCCATACGAGTGTGGTATCGAAACTCAGGGCGTCACATGGGTTCAGTTTAATGTGGGTTATTATCTTTTCTCTCTCGTGTTTCTGGTGTTCGATGTCGAAATTATTTTCCTCTACCCCTGGGCAACCGTTTTGAAAGATTTGGGTATGATTGCCTTCGTTGAGATTCTGCTCTTTACACTGTTCCTGTTTATGGGACTTCTTTATGCATATAAAAAGAAAGCGCTTGCATGGATGTAAATAAAGATTTTATCCCGGAATTTCCGGGCGATATATATAAAGACGATACAGGTAAAACAAATTTCATTGTTACCAGTGTCGATGCTATTGCCAACTGGGCCCGCAGTAATTCACTCTGGCCTCTGTCGTTCGGAACCAGCTGTTGTGCAATCGAACTCATGTCGACTGTTTCGGCTAAATACGACTGGTCGCGTTTCGGGTTCGAAGTTATGAGAGCCAGTCCACGCCAGTGCGACCTGATCATCGTTGCCGGTACAATTACCTATAAAATGGCTCCGGTTTTAAAACGTTTGTACAACCAAATGCCGGAACCCCGTTACGTTATTGCTATGGGTGCATGCGCTATCTCAGGCGGCCCCTTCTTCTATAATTCCTATTCTGTAGTGAAAGGTGTGGACAATTTAATTCCTGTGGATGTGTATATCCCCGGCTGTCCTCCCCGCCCTGAAGCATTAATTCACGGTATGATGACACTTCAGAACAAGATCAAAAATTCAAAGGCTTACGTGATCGAAAAGCCTAAGAAAAATGACGAAGAATAATCAGTTTCAGAAAAATATCTGTTGATAATGACAAAGGAAGAACTGAAAACATACCTTGAACAAACGTTTCCGCAGAACAAAGTGGAGGAAACCTTTGATTTCCCGCTTTTGTATGCCGATAAGTCGGAACTGTTTATCATTGCTAAAAAGCTGAAGGAGTCACCCGAAACCTTATTCGATTTTCTTTTTTGCGAAACAGCGGTAGACCGCACTCCGAACCTGGAAATGGTTTATCACCTGAACTCAACTACGCACCGTCACGATATGGTGTTGAAAGTTGTGCTTGAAGATCGCGAAAATCCCGAAATACATTCGGTAAACGAATTATGGAAAGCTGCCGAGCTCTACGAAAACGAAATTTACGATATGTTCGGAATTCGTTTCACAGGTCATCCCAATCTCCGCAGAATCATGCTTGGTGATGAATGGCCCGGATTTCCCCTCCGCAAAGATTATAAAGACGATATTAATATAGTAACCTTGTAGAACTTTCCAATGGAAAACCTAAATACGGAGTTACCAAAAGAAATGACCGAAGAATTTGTTGTGAATATCGGGCCTCAACACCCCTCCACTCACGGCGTTCTCCGACTTCAGGCCACCCTCGATGGCGAAACCATAAAAGACCTTCTTCCACACTTAGGATACATTCACCGTGGTATTGAAAAGATGTGCGAATCGCTTGGTTACAAGCAGTTCATCTATCTTACAAGCCGCATGGATTATCTTTCGGCTCACATCAATAACCAGGCCTGCTCCCTTGCCATTGAAAAAGGTTTGCAGGTTGAAGTTCCCGCCCGTGCCAAAGCCATCCGTATTCTGATGGCCGAATTGCAGCGTCTTACTTCGCACGAGTTATGGTGGGGTTCCTGTGCCATGGACCTTGGTGCTGTTACTCCTTTCTTCCTTGCTTTCCGCGACCGCGAACGTATTCTTGAGATCTTCGAGGAGAATACCGGCAACCGTCTTACCATGAATTATATTACTCCTGGTGGCGTAATGACCGATATTAATTCCGATTTTGTTACTCGTCTCAAAACTTTGCTGGTTAAAATAAAGGAACATCTGAAAGAATACGAGACATTAATTACAGGTAACATTATTTTTCAGCGTCGTTTGAAAGGTGTTGGCGTTTTACCGAAAGAGCTTGCTATTTCTTTAGGCTGTACCGGTCCAACTGCCCGTGCATCGGGATTAAGCTGCGATGTTCGCAAGTATTATCCTTACGATGGGTACGAAAAACTCGACTTCAAAGAAATAGTTGCTGACGGATGCGATAGCTGGAGCCGCTATGTGGTTCGTATGGAAGAGATGAGGCAATCGATTCACATCATCGAGCAGATAATCGATAACATTCCCGAAGGTGAATATCGCGCCAAGTTAAAAGGTATTGTGAAATTACCCGTTGGCGAATATTACCAGAGAGTTGAAACTGCCCGTGGCGAGCTTGGAGTGTATATTGTGAGCGATGGTGGCAACAAACCTTACCGTTTAAAATTGAGAGCACCTAACTTCTCAAATCTTGGAGCCTTAAAGCCTATTACTGTAGGTTCAAAAATCGGTGACCTGATGGCCAGCATGGCAACAATTGATTTGGTAATTCCTGATATTGACAGATAAACAAGCAGGTTGTCTGCCTATAAAAATATTTGTATGACATTAACTATTCAATTTTCTGATATAACAAAATGGATTCACGAGACGCTGAATGCGTCTATGTCGCCAGGTTGGGCTCTTTTCAGTGAGTTTGTGCTTGCCGGTGTAGCCATGATATTACTGGTAGTGGTTCTGGCAGTTTTGTTTGTTTACATGGAACGTAAGGTTGCTGGTTTTATGCAGTTGCGCCTTGGTCCGCACCGCGTTGGTCCCTGGGGTACCATGCAGGTTTTTGCCGACGTATTCAAACTCCTTTTAAAGGAAAGTTTTGCTCCCTTTACAGTAGATAAGTTTCTTTTCAACTTTGCTCCAATCCTGGTTCTGGCTGTAGCCTTCATGGCAATGGCCCCGATTTCGTTTGCGCCGGGATTACAGCTTTGGGACATGAACATTGGTATTTTGTATGTTACGGCAGTTTCTTCCATCGGGGTTATCGGAATTCTGATGGCAGGCTGGTCCAGTAACAATAAATATTCACTTTTAGGAGCCATGCGAAGTGGTGCCCAGATTGTGAGTTACGAGTTATCGGCCGGTTTAAGTCTGGTTGCAGTAATCGCTATGTGCGGAAGTCTTTCAATCTCCGACATAATTGCCTCTCAGGCCGATGGCTGGTGGATCTTCAAAGGCCACTTGCCCATTATGTTTGCCTTCGTGGTTTATGTAATTGCCGGAACCGCCGAAACAAACCGTGCACCGTTCGACCTTGCCGAAGCTGAATCGGAATTAACTGCCGGTTATCACACGGAATTTTCGGGAATGCAGTTTGGTATGTTCTACCTTACTGAATACATCAATATGGCTGTGATATCGATGGTTGCTACAACTGTATTTCTTGGCGGCTGGCTTCCATTCCATATTTACGGGTTCGATGCATTTAACAACGTTATGAACTTCATTCCGAGCTGGATCTGGTTCTTTGGAAAAACATTCTTTATCATCTTTTTAATGATGTGGTTCCGCTGGACTTTCCCCCGTCTCCGTATAGACCAATTGCTGAAACTCGAGTGGAAGTATCTTCTGCCGCTTAGCATTATCAATGTTGTAATTGTTGCATTCCTCGTGGTAATGGGTTGGCACTTTTAAATGATTAAAAAATTGAAAGAATGAGAGCATTAATTCAATATATAAAAGATGTGGCGCAGGGCTTCTATTCCTTATCGCAGGGATTGCTGCTCACGCTCAAATATTTTGTCCGTCCGTGGAAACACATCGTGGAACAGTACCCTGAAAACCGTACTACCACCATTTATATTCCCGAAAAATTTGCCGGCGAAGTTGTATTGCCTCACGACGAGAACAACCGCCACAAATGTACAGCCTGTACACTTTGCGAAATGGCTTGTCCGAACGGTACAATCAAAATTATTTCGGCTACCATCGAAGGCGAGGACGGAAAGAAAAAGAAAGTACTTGATAAATGGGTGTATAACCTTGGTATGTGTACTATGTGCGGTCAGTGCGTTGATGCTTGTCCCCAGGATGCCATTACCATGAAAAACTCGTTCGAGTTGAGCGTTTATAACCGCAACGATTTGATCAAAGTACTTAACAAACCAGGTTCAAAACTTAAAGAAAAAGAATCATGAGCGCATCAGCAGTTATGTTTTATATTTTAGGTGCCTTAGTTCTAACTTTTGGGGTATTAACAGTTTTTACCCGTAAGATTTTCAGGGCTGCGGTTTATCTGCTCCTTTCGTTAATTGGTATTGCTGCAATATACATCATCATGGACATGCAGTTTATTGCTGCATTGCAAATTGTAATTTATGTAGGTGGTATTGTGGTACTGATTATTTTCTCCATATTTCTTACCCATCAGGCTGGAGAGCGGCTTCCATCACGATTGCCCAAACATTTGCTCTGGTCTATATTATTATCAGGAGTCGGATTGCTTTTAGCCACCCATATTCTGTATCACTTTAGCTATAAGCCATCAATTGAGCCTGCCATTGAGCATTCGGTGAAGAATATTGGTACCCAGCTCATCGATTTCAGATCGTATGGCTATGTGTTCCCCTTTGAAGTTGTGAGTATCCTGTTACTTGCTGCCATGGTGGGAAGTATAATAATTGCAATGAAAACAAAGAAAAACTAAAGGCTGTTCCTGCTCCCCTCTTTTGGAGGGGTTGGGGGAGGCTTCAAAAAAATATACTATGGAACAAGTACCATTATCGCACGTGTTAATTTTAAGCTCCTGTTTATTCTTTCTGGGAATTTACGGTTTCTTTTCACGTCGTAATATGATTACCATGCTGATGTCGATAGAGCTGATACTTAACAGTATCAACATAAACTTCATCGCTTTCAACAAATATTTATACCCACATCAGCTCGAGGGTGTTTTCTTTACCCTTTTTATCATTACCGTTGCTGCTGCCGAAGTTTCACTGGCAATAGCCATTATTATTAATCTGTATCGTAAGTTCAATACGATCGATGTAGAAGATACTAACACAATGAAATTTTAACCGATATGAGTACCTACGATATTGCAGCTTTACTCATTCTTCTTTTACCGATTTTAAGTTTTGCGGGATTGAGTTTTCTGGGTAAAAGAATCACCCCCTGCACCGCAGGAATTGTTGGAACCACAGTGTTATTTGTTGCAGCAGGTTTAGCTTTATTTACTGCTTACGGATACTTTTTTCAGTTTGGCGAAGTCGCCGGAGCTTATGCGCATCACACTTCACTCGAAATAAACTGGCTGCAGTTTAACGAGAATTTGTCCATCAACCTGAGTATCATTCTCGACCCTATTTCCGTAATGATGCTTGTGGTGATCACCGTTATTTCGGCAATGGTTCATCTTTACAGCTTCAAGTACATGCATGGCGAAGAAAGATTCGCAACCTATTATGCTTACCTGGCGCTGTTTACTTTTTCAATGTTAGGGCTGGTTGTTTCCGGTAACCTTTTCCAGATGTATATTTTTTGGGAATTGGTGGGCGTTTCATCCTTCCTGCTCATTGGCTTTTATTTTACAAAACCATCGGCCATCGCTGCTGCAAAAAAAGCGTTTATTGTCACCCGTTTCGCCGACCTCGGTTTCCTGCTGGGAATTCTGATGTTAAGCTACGGTGCCGAAACACTTGACTTTTTTGTTTTAATCGAACGTTTAACACAGCCCGATTCAGTTTACCTGGCTTCTTTTACAGCCACCTCGTTTATGGGTCTTTCGGCGCTTTCGTGGGGATTACTTCTGGTATTTACTGGAGGTGCAGGTAAATCGGCCATGTTCCCGCTGCATATCTGGTTGCCCGATGCGATGGAAGGTCCGACTCCGGTTTCAGCTTTAATCCACGCTGCTACCATGGTTGTTGCAGGTGTTTACTTAGTTGCCAGGTTATTCCCGGTGTTCGCCATCTCTGCTCCCGATGCACTTGCCATTGTTGGATACATTGGCGTATTTACAGCCTTGTTTGCTGCCGTAATTGCCTGTACACAAACCGATATCAAACGTGTTCTTGCGTATTCAACCATATCGCAGATTGCCTTTATGATGTTTGCCCTGGGCGTTGCCGGTTGGGGCGAAGAAAAGGCCGAAGGTTTCACAGCATCCATGTTCCACCTGTTTACGCATGCTTTCTTCAAAGCACTGCTGTTCCTTGGTGCCGGTGCCGTAATTCATGCTGTTCACAGCAACGAAATGAAAGATATGGGCGGTCTTCGTAAGTCGATGCCGATTACGCATATTACTTTTTTAATTGCATGTCTTGCCATCGCCGGTGTTCCATTGCTTTCCGGATTCTTCAGTAAGGAAGCTATTCTTAACGCCGCTTATCATGGCAATCCGATGATTTTTTACGTTGCTCTTTTAACAAGTGGCTTAACAGCTTTCTATATGTTCCGTCTTTATTTCCGTATTTTCTGGTATAAAGCCGACGAACATGGTCATCACAATCACGAAAAAGGAATGTGGGCCATGAACCTGCCGCTTATTATTCTTGCAATTGGTGCTGCATTTACAGGTTATATTCCTTTCGGCGATTTTGTAAGTGCCGATGGAAAACCTTTTGAGCTGCCTTTCCATCTTACATTTTCAATTGCTCCGGTGTTAGCAGGTGTTATCGGTATTGGCATTGCATGGATGATGTATTCGAAACAGAATTCAAATCCCGATAAAGTTTCAGCCTCTTTCGGACGCTTTTACAATTGGGCTTATCATAAATTTTATATCGACGAAATTTACTTATTTGTTACCAAGAAGGTTCTCTTTAATCTTGTGGGTCGTCCGGCTGCCTGGTTCGATAAAAATGTTGTCGACGGAATGATCAATGGCTATGCTTCCATTACCTCTACAACTTCCGAAGCTATCAAAGGGATGCAGAGCGGGCGGTTACAGACATATACTTTGTTCTTCCTGGGAGGTGTTTTGGTTGTTGCCATTCTCCTGATTGTAAATTTTATTTAGGAACCTGACTAATTAGAAAAATATTATATGAACGTTTTATCAATTTTGATCCTGATTCCGCTCATCACAGCGCTTGTCCTCCTGATGGTCAGGAAGGAATTACATATGAAGCTTATCGCTTTGTTTGGCAGCATCGCTCAATTGGGTTATTCGGTATGGCTTACCAATTATTATATCAATTTCAGGAAAGCCGGCGATACTGCCGAAATGCTTTTTCAAACTTCTTTAGGCTGGTTCAAACCTTTAAATATTTACTTCAGCACCGGAGTTGACGGTATTTCTTTAACCATGATTCTGTTAACCGCAATGGTAGTAGTTGCCGGTATTCTGGTTTCATGGAAAATTCAACATCAGGTAAAGGAATTTTTCTTCCTGATAGTACTGCTGAGTTTAGGAGCCTATGGTTTCTTTATCTCTACCGACCTTTTCATGATGTTCTTCTTCCTCGAACTAGCTGTGATTCCTAAGTATTTATTAATTGGAATCTGGGGTAGCGGTAAGAAAGAATACAGCGCCATGAAACTCGCGTTGATGTTAATGGCTGGTTCTGCTCTTGTATTTTTGGGAATTGCAGCGCTTTATTTTGCTTCAGGGATTTACGGAGGTCAGTATACATGGAACATTCATGAATTGACACAAATTAATTTCCCGATGAGTGTTCAGGTGCCTATTTACCTTCTTATTTTCACGGGTTTTGGTGTCTTCACCGCTATGTTCCCTTTTCACACCTGGGCTCCCGACGGTCACTCCTCTGCACCCACTGCTGCATCCATGTTTCTTGCCGGTATTTCGATGAAGTTAGGCGGTTACGGTGCTTTACGGGTTGCTACTTATCTTTTACCCAACGCAGCACAGGAATGGTCATGGATTTTCATTATTCTGGCTTCGATTGCAATCATCTACGGAGCTTTCGCCACCATGATGCAAAAGGACCTGAAATATATGAACGCATACTCTTCGGTTAGTCACTGCGGATTTGTAATTCTAGGTATAGCAATGCTTACCAAGACAGCCTTTATGGGTGCGGTGATGCAGATGGTTTCACATGGTATCATGACAGCTCTTTTCTTTGCCGCTATCGGGATGATTTACGATCGTGCTCACACGCGTCAGGCTAACGAACTGGGAGGTATGCTCAAGCAAATGCCCTTTATTGGTACAGCTTTTATTATTGCAGGTTTAACTTCACTTGGATTACCAGGTTTTAGTGGTTTTGTTTCGGAAATGACTGTATTTGTCGGATCGTGGGAAAGAACCGGAATATTCTACAGGGTAGCAACAATTCTTGCTTGCGCATCCATCGTGGTAACTGCAGTTTATATTTTGAGATCGGTTGGTTTTGCAATCTGGGGAACTATCACCAATAAAGAATATGAAACCCTTAAGGATGCTACCTGGAATGAAAAGGCTGCTGCCGTACTTTTAATTGCCGGTATTGTTTTTATCGGGGTGTTACCTTTCTGGGTTGTGAATCTGATTTCGAACGATACAATTACAATATTTAATAAATTTATTTCGGTGGCTGTTGCCAACTAACTTTTGTTAATGATGATATTATGAGTATATACTCTTATTTGATGTTACGGTTTGAAGTAGTGATCACCCTGATCATCTTCATTTTGCTTGTATTGAAGCTTAACGATGCCGACAAAAAAGAAAAGTCGTTGTTGATCGGAATCAATATTATGTTGCTGCTAAATTTTATTGTCGGTCTTCTTCCAATGGCCGAAGGGAATCTTTTTATGGGATTCTTCAGGTCGAATGGTCTTCTGGTGTTGCAAAAGAATATTCTTAATCTGGGATTATTGCTGATATCACTTACATCGTACAACTATTTGCTTAAGAACAATAACAGAATCGAGTTTTATATTCTTATGCTTAGCAGTATGCTTGGCGTTTTTGCGATGCTCTCAAGCGGACATATTCTGGTTCTTTATTTAGGACTTGAAATGTCGACTATTCCTATTGCTGCTTTGGCCAATTTCAATAAGAGTATGAAGAATTCCTCGGAGGCTGGTATCAAGTTAATTTTATCCTCGGCATTCTCAACCGGTATATTGCTTTTTGGTATTTCGTTACTCTACGGAGCCGTTGGAAACCTGAGTTTCGAAAATATTCAGGCAAATCTTCAGTTAAACGAACTTACACTGTTGGCTTTTGCTTTTATCCTCGGTGGATTTGCCTTTAAAATGTCAATTGTTCCATTTCATTTATGGACTGCCGATGTATACGAAGGATCGCCTGTGGCTGTGACCAATTATCTTTCAGTTATATCAAAAGGTTCGGTAATTTTTGTTTTCATCAGCGTTTTATATTCCATATTTTCAAGTTTTACCGATGCCTGGTTATATGCGATCACCATCCTCTCGATATTGAGTATGACGGTGGGTAACCTGTTTGCAATGCGTCAGCAGAATCTCAAACGGTTCTTCGCATTCTCTTCCATTGCCCAGGTTGGTTTTGTGCTGGTGGGTATTGCCGGAGCTTCCAAAATTGGTTTGACGTCGGCAACTTATTTTGTGCTGATATATCTCTTAAGCAATATCGCCTCGTTTGGTGTTATCAGTGCTATTTTCGATGCTACCGGAAAAGAAACCATTAACGATTATAAAGGACTTTACAAGTCGAACCCTTATTTTGCCCTGATTCTGGCTGTCAGCCTCTTTTCTTTAGCGGGAATTCCTCCAACCGCAGGGTTCTTTGGTAAAATGTTCCTGTTAACCTCCAGTATGGGAAATGGCATGTACGTTTTGTTGGCCTTTGCTGCGATTAATATTGTTATTTCTTTATACAATTACCTGCGAATTGTTAAAACCATGTTCATCGACGATGCAGTTGAAGTTTTGCCTGTTGTAGGACGGAATTTCGGAATGAAAATGGCTTTGGCGGTATGCACAATCGGTATTATTATAATTGGCTTTGTAACGCCTTTATTTCAATATATTGATGTTTTAAGTATAGTTAAGTAGGCTATAGACTTTAGGTATTAGGCTTTAGAGAATACATCCTGGCCTGACACCTAAACACCTAATCCCTAAACACCTAAAATATGGCAATTAATCCTTATCATACAGTAGAAGATATCAACGGAGTAAGATGCTCGGTTGTAGAGAAAAAAGTTACGGAAGAAAGAGCTGCTTTTGTTAAAAAAGTGCTTGAGTATAACAAATTGAATGTTCAGGTTGCACAAGGAGAAGACGGAACCTTTATTGTTGGCGTGGATAACATTATTTTCAATCCGGTTCATGCTATTTATAACCGATCGTTGAAAACCCCTGAGGGCAAAGTTTTAACCGTCGCCTATTGGAATCAGAAGCAGCAAAAAGACGAATATTATTGGAACTATTAGATACAAAAAAAGAGGCCCGAAAGCCTCTTTTTTGATTATATGGTGATTATGGCATTACCGTTGGTTTGAATTTAACTTCTGCTTCAAGCTCTTTCAGAATCTCCGAGAATTGTTCTTTTTGCTCATACTGCTGTATTATTTTTGATTCAGCCGGATTATATTTAACCAAAGGTATCAGCTCATTCGAAATTTCCTTTGCCAGTTGTTCCTGTTCATATTTCATCAACAATGAAGCATTCGGTCTGTATTTAACATCTCCTTCCAGTTCTTTCAGAACATTTGTCCAAAAATTAGATTCAATTGTTTCGTTATATTCCATTGAACTGGTTTTAGGAGTGAACTTAACGTATTCTGTTATTTTTGAAAGTTGATCATACAGATCATCTTTTGCAATAAGAAAGGAATTCTTTCTTTCAGCACTTGCAAGAAGTTTGTTGTCACTTTTTAAGGTCACATAATAACTCTTTGTGTTTTGAGCAGTGGCAGTAATTGAAATTATGCTTAAAGCTGCTATTACGATCAGGTTGTAAATTTTTGTTTTCATTTTGGTTTTTATTTTCAGTTATGCACATAAATAATCAACACTTGTGCCATTACTTGCAAAATGAAAATAATCAGACATTTACAACGGATTCTTTTTTATAACAATTTCAAAGGACCTGTATTTTCTTCGTACATAAGTGTTCGATTCTGAACATCCGGATTAAAAAAAGTGAGCGCAGTCAATTGATCACGCTCACTTTTTTATAGTAAATATTAGTTATCCTGAAGTTTGAAAATTACGGGCAGGGTAAAGAGTTGTTTAACGGGTCGTCCACCCTGTTTCGGAGGTGTCCATAAAGGAGAGGATGTTATCACCCTTTTGGCTTCTTCGTCCAGAGATGGATCTACACCCCTCAAAATTGAGGCACTTTCCACCTTCCCTTTTGCATTAACTACAAACTGTACTGTTACTTTTCCCTGAATCTGATTTTCTATAGCCAGTTGAGGATATTTTAGATTTTGAGCAACCCATTTGTTAAACTCCATCAGGTTTCCCCCATTAAACTGGGCCGGTTCTTCAACAACCATATGTATTGTTGTTTCTTCATTCATTATCGGATCCGGTTCAGCCTGCATACCTGGTAAGGGAGGAAGTTCAATGGTAGGGTTGCTTGCGAGAATCTTGTCTATTGCATCAAAGGGGTCCGTTGTAGAATCAGCGTCTTCTACCACCCTTGGCGGTATGAAACGGGCTACATTCTGATCTATATTGATCTTAGGAGGTTCAGGAGGAGTGACTCTTAGCGATGTATCCAGTTCTGAAATTACTACCAGGGAATCGACCGAAAACGGACCTGAGCCGTTGCCTTTAATGTGATTGTAAATCATAGGCGTTAATACCGATGAGGTCACAAATAAGAAAGCTGATATAAAAGCTATGATCAGATATCCTTTCTGTTTTTTTCGCAGCATATATGCGCCATATGCTTTATTTCGGTTACTGAAAACAATTTCCTCGAAACTGTTACCGATAATTACATTTTGGTAGGGTGTCATGGCTGTAAGGTTTAAAATTGTTAGTAAAACTGAAACATAGTTGTTTAATAGTTCCTGTTGTCAGGAGTTGATACTTTACCTTTCGTCCAGCTTAAAGTTAACAGGTAATGTAAATAGCTGCTTTACCGGTTTTCCTCCCTGTAATGGAGCACTCCATTTTGGAGAAGATTCAATTACTCTGATGGCTTCCTGGTCCATCAGTGGATCAGCGCCTCTTAAGACCTTAACACTTTCGACTTGTCCTGTTTTATTTACAACAAATTGTACAAAGACTTTACCGGTTACACCGTTTTCAGCGCAAACCTGAGGGTATTTGATGTTAGCAGCCACCCACTTGTTGAAACTAAGCAGGTCTCCTCCCTGAAATTTAGCTTCAATTTCCACTTTTACAAACGGAGGCTCAACCACCTCAATAACATCGTCGTGTGTAACTACCTCCGTAATCAAATCCGGAGGGGTTAAATTATCACTATTGTCAACCAGGTCTTCCATGGTGGCAAATACCGGTTCGTTTTCAGTTATTGTATCTACAATTACAGGAGGTACATTTACCGGGCGATCGATTTTGATATCCGGAATTTCCGGAGGTACTATCTGGATTGTTGTATCCAACTCTACACCGGTGGTACCAAGTCCATTAAGTTGGGGTTTCTCATTTCCCCTATAATGATTATAAATCATGGGGGTAATTACCGAAGAAAGAACGAATAAAAAAGCTATACTAAAGGCAATAATTACATACCCTTTTTGCTTTTTGCGAAGCATATATGCTCCGTATTCTTTGTTTCTGTTATTGAAAACAATTTCCTCGAAACTATTTCCAACTATTACATTTTCGTAAGGTGTCATGGTTGCGAAATTTTAACGTTAGTAAACTGATGTGTGCTGGTTTTTTTTAATTAGGTAACCTAACGGTTAAAGTGTGCGTGAATCTATTTAGAAGTTGAAATGGCAAGCCCAATACCGGTTTTTCAAGGCCTGTTGTTTACTTAAAAATAGTGATAGATTAGCTATCGGGCTTAAGAAAAACTACTCAAAATGTCGATGTAATAATTTCTTAATCAGTTCGGTACGTTTAATAGTTGAGCTCAATTAACTAATTTCAAAAGATGTGCCAAACAGCTCAATTGACTGCGGAACGTTTGATAAAATATAAAGTTTTTCCTGGTTTGAAGCGATTAAAAAAGCCTTCCATTGCTGGAAGGCCATAAAGAATTATTTATTTGGAGTGTTTATTGAATTTCAACGTTTTTTCCTTCAAGAGCATCCTTCAGCATCTTCTTTTCAATATAGTTCATGTCCACTACCGCATATCGTGCAATGTTGGTGATGGCCATTTCATCCAGGACATCAACTATATTCCCATATTTTACACCATCTGCTGCTTTTATAAGCACAATCGGTCCTTCTTTATCGCTGTTTTTCATTTTCCTTAACTGCCGGTTGATCGAATCTTTAGGGTAATTGGCATAATTTCCCATTTCGCGCCCTACACTATCTTTATAATAGTACGACTTTTCGAACAATGCTTTATTTCGTGCCAGTAATACTTTTCTTATTCCCTTTTCGCTAAAATTCGATTTGAACATGGTCGGGAGTTTTCCTTCGGTTGGATCGGCAAAGCCATTGTAAAAGAAAATCTGGTCCTTTTCTGCCAGAATAATAGTAAGGGCTTTTGATGGATTGATATCTCTGGGTTCGCCTTTCTGCGGCATTACTATCTCCATTACTTTAGGTTCATTGAAGGCAGTTGTAAGGATGAAGAAAGTGAGGAGAAGACAGGCTAAATCAACCATTGGGGTCATGTCGATGTGAGCGGGGAGTAATCTGGCTCGGCGTTTGCCTCTCTGGGCAGTGGCGCTTTCATTAATAATTTCGGCCATGGCTATTGGTTTTAAAAGGTTAAACAATAGTTTACCAGTTAGCATTCAATCTGATATTTGTTTATCAAACGGAGATCAGCTAAGGTATTTAGTTAAATATGAGTTGTTTGAAATATTTAAGCGCGCTTAATCTTATTAATTCAAAACATGTGCCAAACCTACCCGAATTTATAGCAATGGTTCGTTGATTTAAAAAAAATAAAAACAAAAAAGCCCTCCATTGCTGGAAGGCTTTTCTTGTGTTTTGAGTATTTATTATTCCTGTAACTTGAAAATTACCGGAAGTGTAAATAACTGTTTTACAGGACGACCACCTTGCTTAGGAGGAGTCCACTTCGGAGAGGACTGTACAACGCGGATAGCTTCCTGGTCTAATGAGGGGTCAACACCACGTAATACCTTGGCATCAACAACCTGACCTTTTGCATTAACAGCAAATTGTACGTAAACTTTACCTGAGATACCGTTCTCAACTGCAAGCTGAGGGTATTTAATATTCTGGCCAACCCAGGCATTGAAGTTACTAAGGTCACCACCCTGGAAAGTAGCTGGTTCTTCAACTACAAGGAAGGCTGGCTCTTCTTTCTCAATAACTTCTTCTTTTTTCTCTTCTACTATAATCTCAGTAGGAGGAGCTTCAGCTACAGCTGCATCGATACTTTCTTCGAAAGTTGCAAGTTGAACTTCTTCTTTAACAGTATCTACAACCACCGGAGCCACAAACTTAACCTGAGCTTCGAGAGCTGCAGGAGGAGGTGGGGGAGGAGGTGGTGGAGGTGCATCTTCCAGATCTTCCAATTCAACAGTTACAGCTTTTTCTAAAAGCTTTTTCTGTTTGTTTTTATTGTAATAGCTGTTAACCAAAGGAACTACTACAGCTGAAGATATAATGAAGAAGGAAAGGAAAAAAGCTACCATAAGGTACTTTTTGTATCTTCTTCTTAAATCGTAAGCTCCATATTCTTTGTTCCTATGACTGAAAACTATTTCCTCAAAACTATTTAATACTACGATGTCTTCTCTTGGCGACATAATTTTTTTCTGTTTTAAGATTATTGAACTTCGACATTTTTACCGGCAAGTGCATCGCTCAGCATCTTCTTTTCTACGAAGTTAAGGTCCGACACAGTATAACGAGCTATATTGGTAATAGCCATTTCGTCCATTATATCAACAAAGTTTCCATAAGTTACTCCGTCAGCAGCTTTGATAAGCACAATAGGACCTTTTTTGTCGCCAGATCTGAATCTTTTAACCTGACTTTTGATAGAATCTTTAGGCTGATTGGCTTTGTATTTACCCAATCCCCTGCTCAAACTATCGTTGTAGAAATACACTTTTTCAAAAAGGTCTTTGTTTCTTTCCAAAAGAATTTTGCGGATACCATCTTTACTGTAGTTTGTCTTAATAAGAATGGGCAATGAACCCTTGGTAGGGTCGGCCAAACCATTGTAGTAAAAAATCTGGTCGTTCTCAGCCATGATAACGTTAATTACACGGCTATCATCAACCTTAGGAGGATCTTTAACCTTTTCCTTGCTTGGCATAACAATCTCCATAATCTTAGGCTCGTTAAAAGCTGTCGTTAATATGAAGAATGTAAGCAAAAGACAAGCTAAGTCCACCATGGGTGTCATGTCGATGTGGGTGCTGTGCTTTTTCGCACGGCGCTTACCTTTTTTATGCCCACTATCACTTTCAATTATTTCTGCCATGGCTTATTTAGTATTTTGAGGTTTAACTTCTACCTTCTCCAGCGTAGATGTAAGGTTAAATCTATCAATTTTCTTATCCTGTACCATATCCATAACTTTCTTCACCACTTTATAATCACTTTCAGCATCACCTTTGATGGTAACCTCAGCTTCAGGATTGTTTAAGCGGGCAAAATGAATCCACATGGCTAATTGATTGTCAAGTGAATCCATAGGGATCCCCGTTTGAAGTTGTTCCCTTTGACCACTTTCGGCATTTATCCAAAGTCTAACATCTTTAACGGGCATGCCGAATGATGCTAATCCTTCAAACTTTTTAACTTCCTCTGGGGTAAAAGGTACGCGAAAATAATCTCCCATGTTTTTAAGGAGCTTAGAACGCACGTGGCTGGTTGAATCCGGACCATTATCGATATTGAAAAATGCTTTATTGTCTTTCGATACGTAAATGGTAAATACATTCAACTTAGGAGCTATAATCTCCGAAGATGTAGTTGGGGTATCAACCTGCGCAGCTTCATCAGGACGAAACGTTGCAGTTAAAATGAAGAAAGTAAGAAGAAGGAGGAATAAGTCCACCATCGGCGTCATATCGATGCGAGGCGTTCTATGTGGAATCTTAAATTTTGACATATTCTATTCCCTTCTAAATTTATTTCTTAAGAGTTGTAGCAAAAGTTTGTGTTAAACTAAAAGCAGCTTCATCAATTTTGTAAGTCATAGCATCGATTTTCGACGAGAAGAAGTTGTAGAAAACGATTGCTATAGTCGAACCGGAAATACCAAAAGCAGTGTTAATAAGAGCTTCAGAGATACCGGTTGAAAGAGCTAATGCATCAGGAGCACCAGAAGTTGCTAACGCACCGAATGCACGGATCATACCAAGTACTGTACCAATAAGACCAATAAGCACCGAGATTGAAGCAACAGTTGAAAGAATAACCAGGTTTTTCGAAAGAATTGGTAATTCAAGAGCTGTAGCTTCTTCTAATTCCTTCTGCATAGCAATTACTTTCTGGTCGTTAGGCAAACTAGCATCGTTTTGTAAGCTTCTGTAACGGTGTAAGCCAGCTTTTAAAACGTTTGCAAGCGAACCTCTCTGTTTGTCACAAAGTTGAACAGCTTCTTCAATTTTGTCTTCCTTTAAAAGGGTCTGTATGTTACGAACAAAAGTTGAAATTCTTCCTCTGCCTTTTGCACGGGCTAAGGTGATCCATCTTTCTACTGTAAAGGTAAGTAACACGATAATTACGGTGATCAGAACCGGTACAATAGGTCCTCCTTTATAGATCATACCTAAGTAATTTCCCTGAATCGGGTGACCTTTTGGGTTACCACCTTCGAAGTTAACAGGGTCGCCCATTACAAATAAATAAATAGCAACCGCAACACCAAACGATAAAATAATTACCGATGCGGCAAAAATGGATTGCAAAGCTTCCTTTAAAGATTGTTGTCCTTTATTACTCATACCAAATTAATTTTAAAAAAGATTAAACATTATTATTCATTAGTTACTTTAGTTACTACTTTAAGTTGTTAATCATATTGATCTGCTTCTGAATACTATTAATAGCAGTAGAAGCAGTCTTGTTCGAAGGATCTAATTTTAATAATTCCTGGAACATACTTTTGGCTTGCTCCCATCTGCCAGTGCCTCCAGAATTGGGGGCAAGGTCGGTATAAAGAGATGCAAGACCACCGTAGGCCACTTTCAGCCATTCCTTGTTATTAGGATCTAAAGATAGGATTTTTTTGAAGTATTCTTCACTTTGTATTTTGGCTCCTTTATCATCGCCATAGAGGTAGAAAGAGGCCATGTATTTATAAGCATCGAATAATTCTCTTGCATACTTTTTCGGATCGGTGTTACCCAACGCAATAACAGCCTCATATTTTGGTTTGGCAAGCCCTAATTTTGATTCAGGGTCCTGGTTTGCATAAGCATTAGCCGCCCTGTTGAGAGCTTCCATATTTTTAGGATCAATAACAACAACTTTGTCGTAGGTTTCGCCTGCTTTTACAAAATCTTTGGTATTCATATAAGCCCTTCCTAATTGCATCAGGTCGAATACGGTGGCGGTACCTGCTGTAACCTTTTTGTTAAAGGTGTTAATAGCATTCTGGTAATCCTCGATGTACATATACGATGCTCCAATTTCGGTAATCAGGTTTTCGTCCTTGGTCATTTCGTACGATTTATAAACCATTTCAACACCTTTGGAGATAGAAACAGAGTCTTTTTTCAATTTGATAAGAGTACGACCGTAGTATAAATAGTCCTTTGGTGTAATACTGCTTGGTTTGGCATTTGCAAAGAATGCAGACATAAACTTTTCTGCTTCTTCGTAATTCGGGTTCTTTTTGTCGAAACTTGAATAACCAGCTACGCGGTTCAGGTAGTTTCTTGTGTTATCCAAAGCCTGAATTTCTTTTATTACTGCAATTGCTTCTTCATAATCTTTGGTTTTATAAAGAGAACCCACGTAACTTACTTTTGCAGGAATATTATTGCCTGATAATGCGAGATATTTTCTGAAGTTTTCTTTTGCAAGCTGATATTTACCGGCAATGCTCCATAATTCACCATAACTTCTGTAAACCGAAGCATTGGTCGAGTCAATTTCTTTCGCCTGGTCATAATAGCTGCGGCTTAAATCGTAGTTTTTAGCGGCAAGGTATAAGTCTCCTTTTCTGATTAAAGGTAATGGCGATTTATCATTAAGAGATTCTGCTGCGCTGAAGTTCTGAATTGCGTTGGATCCATCCTTGCGGTCGAGATATATATCGCCGGCCTGCATAGCAACTTCGAAGCTTTGGGGGGCAATTTCCTTAGCTTTGGCTATGTAGTTTGAGGCGGTTTGAAATCTTTTTTTATCGCCCAGCATGCATGCAAAAGCCATTTTTACATACACCAAACCATGCATTTCAGTGTATTTCTTCTTGTTTTTTGGAAATTTGATAAGAGCTCTTTGAAAATATGCATTTGCACCAGCTGTGTCATTTTCACAAAGTTGTTTAACCATGCTCATACCAGCATAGTTGAGAAGATACATTGAATCTTTCTGTAGACCTGTTTCAAAGGCTTTTTTAGAATCGGTACAAACATCACTTATGGAGTTCGAAAGAGAGTCGGCTAGGTACTCACGAATAATTGTTTGTCCTAAATAAAAGTAAGCACTGGCATTGTTTGGTTCACTTTGAATGATTTTATTGAGCAATTCCTTTGCATCATCAAATCTTTCTGCTAAAGCATAATTTCTGGCTGTTTCAAGATTTTGCCCAAAAAGGTTGGTAATCCCTAAAAAGAAAATTACTACAACTGTAGCTAGTTTAATCCTCACCATAATTAGTTAAATATAGATTAGTAAAAAATTTTATTCATTTGCAACTTTCACAAATCGAATAGGCATCGTTGCAGGTACCAACTTCGACTTAAGAATAATTCTCTGACCCTGATCCCCTGCCATGAATGAAGCAAAACCTGATCCAAGTCCTGAAAAAGTTTCGCGGCTAATATAATACACTTCTCTGACAAATGGATAAGATTGATCTGCAATATATGCCTGAAATGGTTTAACAAATGTTTCTTCGTCATAAACAGGACTTACTGCCACTACCTTAACTTTTTGCAGGAATGTGTGAGAAATCGAATCATGTTTATCACTGATCCAATTAACGCTTACTACCCCGATAGCGTTCGTATGTTTTTCAACATAATTTATTACGTCTGAATTGGTAGACACCGCCTGACAATAAGCCGGAAGGGAATCTTTAATGCCAAATCTTTCCATCAGATAACGAACATTTCCTGACTTTTTATTGTCGAAAACGACTCTGATATCCTGCATGGAAGAACCACTGTTAATTTTTTTCCAGCTGTTATTTTCGCCTGTAAAAATTTTCTTTATATCAAGGAATGATAGAGTAGAATCCGGGTTTTGATTGTTTACGATAAAAGCAAGTCCGTCATAAGCAATTTTTGTTGCTCTGGGAACATATTGCTGACTGTTCAGGTATTCTTTCTCTTTTTCGTTTAAGGGGCGGTTTACTATGATGTTCTTTAAAGAATCCTTTAGAAACAATTCGATAATTTCTTGTTCGTTAGAATAGATAGGATTTATTTTCGCGTATTTATAAATCGTTTGAAATGTATAAATCTCGGTATCTAAAAGAAGTTGATAGGATTCGTCCACCCCGATTTTGATATTTCCTTTGGTAGGAGTTTCGTCGTTTTGTTTTGGTCCGCTGACACAGGAAAACAAAAGTGGCAAAGCCAGTGAAATGAACAATAATTTACTCAGCCTCATGATTATTAGTGTTAAGCTTGTTTATAAGTGATATTATTCGTATCAAACCATATGCCAAAAGGATAACCCCCACCACTTTTTTCATTTCTCCCGGAATGTATACAAATAAGTCTGTAAATAGCAATACCGATCCAAAAATGAGGAACAAGCTGCTGATAGCAAAGCTGAATATAATTAATATCTTACTAAAATCGAGCTTCATTTTTAACGCAAACAAATGTATATAAAAATTAATTACAATCAAATCAATTATTTATATGTATTTATCTCTACTTTGAAAAGTTTCGAATTTACACTTTATTTAAAATTATTGTTAAAAATTGATGGAAAAAATAAAGCTTAATTTGTTTAAAATTCAGTCTCAGGTAAAAAGCAATAATCAATTTTAATTAGCATTGATAAGAAAAATGGCTGAATTACTGAAATATATAAAGTTTATGTATTAATAACAGCTAACGTCGGCCATAGTTTTAAATTAACATGTGTTTATGATTTTTTCATTATATTATTTTTACCAAATTATTTAATTTCACCCATATAAATTATTACTAATCTAACCTTTCACTCTATGAAAAAAATGGCCCAATCATTCGTGCTTTTAATGCTTCCGATTTCTTTAATTTTCCTTGGCGGATGCAGCTCTTCAAAGAAAACAGCGTCTGCTCCAGCTGCAGCTACTCAACCGGCAACCAGTCAACAGGCTCCGGCTGCTGTTATTTCCGGACCGTATATTGGTACCTGGAGTTTTACAGTAACAGGTACACCCGATGGCGATACAAAAGGTGATATGATTATTTCCCAAGCGGGTAATGTTTTGAAAGGAACTATTAGCTCCGGAGGCGGACAGTCAGAAATTAAGGATCTTAAAATTGTAAATAATGTTCTAACCGGATTGTTCGATTATAATGGAATGTCCATCAATATGACCGGAACTTTCAATGGGAATTCTTATGAGGGTAAAGTTGAAGCACAGGGTTATGCCTTCCCTATGACAGCAACAAAAAAATAATGAAATAAAAAGGTCAATTATTTGTCGGTTCGTAAGTAACAAGACAAATAATTGACCTTTTGCACGCTCTCTGGCTTTGACCTGATGCCTCGTTCGTTTTTAATTAAGTCCTCTTCGGTTTAAAAAAGGTTCTATCACAGGCTCTTTACCTCTGAATTGTACATAAAGCTTCAATAAATCGTCAGTTCCACTCTTAGCAAGAATGTTGTTGCGGAAAGCATCAGCAGTAGCTTTATTAAAAATCCCCTTTTCTTTAAAAGCTTCAAAAGCATCAGCATCGAGCATTTCGGCCCAGATATAGCCATAGTAACCTGCCGAATAGCCTCCGCTAAAGATGTGCTGATAATAGGTACTTCTGTAGCGGCTTACTATTTCAGGGATAAGGCCGAGTTTATCAAGCGCTTGTTTTTCAAATCCTGTTACATCAAAATTCTCTGGCATCTGGGATAGGGTATGATAACTCATATCCAGAAAGGAGGCGGCAAGATATTCGGTTGTCGCAAATCCCTGGTTAAAGTGCCCGCTTTTTACAATTTTATCGACCAGTTCCTTAGGGATTACTTCACCTGTTTCGTAATGTTTAGCATAAAAATTCAAAACTTCGGGTTCTACAGCCCAGTTTTCCATTATTTGTGAAGGAAGTTCAACAAAATCCGGAGGTACTGGCAATCCAGGATAAGTTGCGTCGTAAAGCAAATAATTTAAACCATGACCAAATTCGTGAAAGAAGGTCGATACTTCGTCGAATGTAAGTAACGAAGGGGCATTTCCGGCAGGTTTAGAGAAATTACAAACGATGGAAACTACGGGGTCGATTTTTTTACCATCTTTCTTGTGTTCGCTGCGGAAAGTTGTCATCCAGGCTCCTCCTCTTTTACTTGCGCGTGGATGCATATCGAGGTACAGAATTCCCTGGTGGTTGCCGGCTGAATCGGTAACTTCATAAACCGTAACATCGGGATGGTATTTGGGGATATCCTTCAACTCTTTAAAGTTGAGACCATACAATTTATTCGATACCTTGAAAATTCCTTCTCTTACATTGTCGAGTTTAAAATATGGCTTAGCCTGCGATTCATCCAGATCGTATTTTAATTTACGTTGCTTCTCGGCATAATAGCGCCAGTCCCAGGCTTCAAGTTTAAAGTTGCCTCCTTCTTTTTTGATAATGTCCTGAAGTTCGGTTACTTCTCTTTTGGCAACCGGGAGGGTAGCTTTCCATATTTTATTTAACAGATCGAAAACCCGTCCGGGCGTTTTGGCCATATTTTCGGCTAAAACATATTCGGCATAGTTATTATATCCCAGAAGTTTTGCTTTTTCAATGCGCAGTTCTAAAATGCGTGCTATATTCTTTTTATTATCAAGAGAATCGTTGTTATTTCCGCGATTTATATAAGCCTGTTGAATTTGTTTACGTAATTCGCGATTTGACGCATATTGCAGAAAGGGCATAATGCTTGGGTTATGGAGTGTAAAAACCCATTTTCCTTCGAGATTGTTTTCTTTGGCAGCATCGGCAGCAGCATCAATAACTGTCTGAGGAAGGCCTGCTAAATCTTCTTTCTTTTCAATTATTAGTTTATAGCGGTTGTTTTCGGCTAAAACATTCTGACCAAATTTTAATGTTAATAGCGATAACTCTGAATTAATTTTTTTAAGTTTTTCTTTTTGCTCAGCCGGCAGACTTACTCCTGAACGTATAAAACTGCGATAGGTGTATCCTAGTAATGTATTTTGCTCGGGATTTAGATTCAGAGAGTCCTTTTTCTCATAAATCTCTTTAACACGGCCAAAAAGTTTTTCATTCATGAAAAGCTCATCATAAAAGGCCGAAATCTTGGGTGTGATTTTTTCGGCAACTTTTTGAAGTGTATCGTTTGTATTAGCCTCATTCAGGTTAGAGAATACTGAATAAACTTCTGTCAGCAGCTTTCCGCTGTATGCGATAGCCTCAACCGTGTTTTCAAAAGTAGCAGGAGCTGAGATACCGGCAACAGAATCAATTTCCTGCTTCGCCAGTTGAATAGCTGAGTCAATGGCCGGCTCGTAATGCTCCGGTCGGATCTGATCAAACGGCGGTACCTGAAATGGTGTATTAAAAGAACTTAATAAAGGGTTTCCCATCTTTTCTTGTTTTGTATTTTTACATGAAACAACAAAGATGGCCAGAATTGATAGTGAGAACAAAATTTTTTTCATGTTATAGTTTTGTTATTTAACCTCGAAAAATATGGCTTATAGGTATTATCCAAAATGATTAATTGCATGTTTCTTAATTTTATTTTAATCTTGATCATTTGTTCAAATTTTTAAACAAATGAAGTTCATTCTAAAACTCCTTTTTGTTGCAGTATCGGCTTTGACTATTTGCTGTTCTCAACCCAGATCGCATGCTTATTATATTGACTTCCGGAGCGGAAGAGATGATAATTCCGGCAGATCACCTTCTGCTCCGTGGAAAACAGTCAGAAATTTGCCGAAAATTATCGCGGGCGACAGTATTCTTTTTAAAGGAGGAATAGTGTACTCAGGAAATATCCTTTTCGATTCGATTAATGGCAGCGCTGAAAGCCCGGTTGTAATTTCTTCGTATGGAAAGGGTAAGGTAGTTATCGATGCCGGTGATTCTTCGGGCCTGGTAGTTAGAAACAGTGATCATTTTGTGATGAGTAATTTTTTGGTGAAAGGAAGTGGCAGGTTGAAAGGAAACGTAGGAAGCGGAGTGAAAGTGCTAAAATGTAACTTCTTTAAAATTGATAGTATTGAAGCCACCGGGTTTTTGTGGAGTGGATTAAATGTTTCCGGGGGAAGCAATATCGAAGTTACCCGGGTTTATGCTCACGACAATGGGTTTTGTGGAATTTATGCCGAATCGGGCGAGAAGGAATATGGCCCGGATGGCTCTAAGTTCAGGACACTGAGGAATCTCAGAATCGCTTTCTCAACTGCCGAAAATAATCCTGGTTGCCCCGTTATAACGGACAACCATAGCGGAAACGGGATTTTGATTGCCGGAGTTGTGAACGGTGTTATCGAACACTGTGAAGCCATGCTTAACGGGTGGGATATGCCCCGTGAAGGAAACGGTCCTGTTGGTATATGGGCTTATATGAGCGATAGTGTTCTTATAAGGCATTGTTATTCGCATCATAATAAAACATCGGCAAAGGGGAAGGATGGAGGCGGCTTTGATTTTGACGGTGGCGTCACAAATTCTATGATGCAGTATAATACTTCCGCATTTAACGAAGGGGCCGGATATGGAATCTTTCAATATGCCGGCGCCACAGCATGGAACAATAACATAATTTGTTACAATATTAGTTATGCTGATGGAATCAAAAACGGAAACGCTGGTATTTTTATGTGGTACGATCCTGTTGCTGTGCCAATGAAGAATTTTCATGCTTTTAATAATACCATTGTTTCCAGCCAGCGATATGCGGTCAATTTTGATCCGGGTGTTTACGAGGACTTTCTGTTTGAGAATAATGTCTTTTTGCTGACCGGGACTGCTGAAAGGTTTATCGGTGGAAATTTTACGCGTGCAAATTTCAGAAATAATATTTATTGGTCGGTTGGAAATGGCCCTATGATTTCCCAGCCAAGGGTTATTTACGAAAATTCGCCATTAGTTTTGGATCCTCTGATTGTCTTACCTGATTCTACTGATTTTAAACCTGTAATTGGTAAGCTGGAATTGTTACCATATTTCAGGCTAAAGGTGAATTCTCCATGTATCGGGAAAGGGAATTTAATTAGAATCGTAGGACTTGATTTCTGGGGAAACAGGGTGTCGGATAATATTGGAGCAGATGCATCGCAACCACGAAAGTAGTGTTTAAGAATTATTTCTACCTTTGCAGCTTAAATTTTTTTGATGATGCTGTTAGATGTTGATCCAAGGGCTAAAGCCCTGATCTTTGACCTGGATGGTACCCTCGCCGATTCCCTTCCGGTTCATATGGAATGCTGGGATGTGGTTTGCGATCAGTTTGGTTACCATTTCAGTAAGGAAGTGATGCTCGAAATGACCGGGATGCCTACTATAAAATTTGCCGAATACGTTAAGGAACAAAGCGGATGCAGTTTTACGCCCGAAGAAATTGCTAAAATGAAGCAGGCAGAGTTTTTTAAACGGGTTGACCAAATTACCTTATTCGATCCTATTTTTGCTTTGGTGCTGAAATATCATAAGAAAATTCCTATGGCCATCGGAACAGGAGGAAGCCGTAAAAGCGTGGAGCTAATGCTTGACTGGTTGCAGATTAAAGATTACTTCGATTATATTGTTACCGCCAATGACGTGGAGAAGCATAAACCGGAGCCGGATACATTTCTTGAATGTGCCCGTTTGATGGGCGTTGAACCTCAGTTTTGTCAGGTTTTTGAAGATGGTGATATGGGAATTCAGGCAGCACAAACTGCCGGAATGATTGTAACTGATGTTCGTCCTTATGTAGGCCATCCCATTTAATTTCCCGGATAATGCAGACCATCCTTCCCATTTTTTTAATTATTATTCTCGGCGCTTTCTTTTACAGGATTAAACTTGCAAAGTACACCTGGATTGAAGTTTTGAATGAATTTGTAGTTCGGATTGGATTTCCTTCCCTTATATTTTCAACCCTTGTAAAGCTGGAATGGGACGTGCAACTGCACGGTAAAATATTGTTGATGAACAGCATATTTGTACTTTTCTTTTTTGGTTTGGCGCTGGTTATAAGTCACCTTCTTGGTTTAAGCAAAAAACTGAGGCGTACACTTTTTCTGGCTGCCACTTATGGGAATATTGCTTATCTGGGCATTCCGGTTATCGAAATGTTCTTAGGCAAGGCCTTTTTGCCGGAGGCGTCTTTGATAACGGCTTGTTACCTGTTCTGGATTTTTACAGTTGGAATGATTTATCTAGAATATTCAAAAACAGGCGAAGTAAGTATTGGTCCCGTTTTTATTAAGCTTTTGAAAAACCCGCTTATTATTTCGGTATTAGCAGGTGGCTTGGTTCTTCTGCTGGATATTTCTATACCCAAAATAATATTAAAGCCTTTCGAAATGATTTCCGCCGGAGTAACTCCGGTAATTCTTTTCTCGCTGGGTATATTCCTTGGTAATTCAAAAATCGGAAAAATAAAGGATTGGATCCCTGTAATGGCACTCATTATTTTTGTATTAGCAATAAAACCTGCTATTTATTTATTGAGTGTTATGGGTCTGTCTTTGCCGGTTGCCAGCTTTCATACCTCCATTCTGGATGCGGGAATGCCGCTGGCGCTTACTCCGTTTGCCCTTTCGGGAGAGTTCGACCTCGATGCTGATTTTCTGGCCAGAGGCATTGTGTTAAGTACAATTCTTTCGCTGGTTTCCTTATCTTTGTGGCACAACGTGTTGTTGGGCTTATAAAATTAATATGATTATTGCCGTTAATACCCGGCTGTTGTTACCTCGTAAACTCGATGGCATTGGGTGGTTTACCTATCAGACATTAAAACGGATTACCCAAAGTCATCCTGAGCATCAATTTATTTTTTTGTTCGATCGCCCTTTCGATTCCCAATTTGTATTTCATAGCAATGTAATGCCATTGGTTGTTCCTCCTCCGGCACGTCATCCGGTGCTTTGGTATTTATGGCTAGAATGGCGTTTACCTCGCGTACTCAGGCGTTACAAAGCTGACGTCTTTCTGTCACCGGATGGTTTTTTGCCATTATCACTTAATATTCCTACTGTTACGGTTATTCACGATATAAACTTCCACCATCGTCCTCTCGATTTGCCTTTTACATCCCGTTTGTACTACAAAACTTTCTTTCCTAAGTTTGCGCTTAAAGCAACCTGTATTGCTACTGTTTCCGAATATTCCAAAAACGATATTGTGAGTTCTTATGGCATCCAGCCCTCTAAAGTGAAGGTTGTTTATAATGGAGCGCACGAATGTTATAAACCTTTATCCACCGAAGAGAAAGCAGTTGTGAGGATGAAGTATACCGGCGGATCGGAATACTTCGTTTTTGTCGGGAGTTTGCATCCCCGCAAGAATGTTGATGGACTACTGAAGGGTTTTGACAGGTTTAAGAGTTTAACTTCTTCAACCTTTAAACTTGTTATTGTCGGGGAAAAGTTTTTCTTGAACTCCCATCTTGAGAAAACTTACCGGGAAATGAAATTCATGGATGATGTTTTTTTTACGGGCAGAAAAGAACCGGAAGAGCTTTCACAGATAGTGGGCGCTGCCTGGGCATTGGCTTTTGTTCCACATTTCGAGGGTTTTGGCATTCCTTTGCTGGAGGCAATGCAGTGCAATGTACCATCAGTTGCATCCAATGTAACGTCGATTCCTGAAGTTGCCGGAGATACAGCGGTATATGCAGATCCTTCTGATGTTAACTCCATTGCCAATGGTCTTTCATCCATGGCTTTTAACCTGGAACTTCGTGAAAAACTTATTCAAAATTGCTCGGTACAACGTAGTAAGTTTTCATGGGATACAACTGCCAGTAAGCTATGGAATCTTATTGAGTCAATCTTTCCTGAATAGCGCAATTTTTTCTTTCAAACTCTGTTTACAACTTCATACGTATCTGGTTTTTCAGATTAGGCCAAATTTCTATCTTTGTTGCAAATGGTTGCTATGTCACTATTAAGCTACTTTCATCCCGATTTTATTGAAGCAGGCTGCGACGAAGCTGGTCGTGGATGCCTTGCCGGTCCGGTAGTAGCTGCTGCGGTCATCTTCTCAAAAGAGTATACCCATTGTGATCTCAACGATTCAAAACAGCTTTCGGCCAAAAACAGGCAAAGGCTTCGTTGCGAAATCGAGCGTGATGCTCTTGCTTATGCAGTTGCATTTGTAAATAACGAGGAGATAGATCGTATCAACATTGTAAAAGCCTCGGTAAAGGCAATGCATATTGCTCTCGACAAGCTTACAATCAGGCCTCAGTTTATAATTATCGATGGTAATTATTTTATACCATATAAAAAGGTACCTCATAAATGCCATGTTAAAGGCGATGGTAAATTTCTTTCCATTGCTGCCGCCTCTATTCTTGCAAAAACTTACCGCGACGAATACATGCAGCAACTTCATAAGGAGCATCCCAATTATTTATGGTGCGAGAATAAGGGCTACGCTACTGCCGACCATCGTCAGGCTGTACAGCAATATGGATTAACCAGTTACCACCGTAAGTCATTTTGTTCCAGTTTTGAACAGTTAAGTCTGGACTTTGGCCAGTGAATTTCAGAATATTTTCTGCTCTCTTTCAATAATAGCGGACTAAAGCCACAAACTAAGTAAATTTCGATATCCATTTCACCTGTTGTTTAGCACAATTCATCGATTAAAATTGTTATCCTTTAATAAAAAATTAAAATTGCGAACTGTAAACCTAAAAAATTGAAGTTATGAAGAAATTTATGGCACTGCTTCTGTCAGCGCTTATGTTTTTTACGTTCACGGCAAAAGCCGATGAGGGAATGTGGCTGCTCACCCTGCTGCAGGAACTGAATATTAAAAAGATGAATGAAATGGGCTGTAAATTATCAGCCGATGACATCTACAGCATTAACAAATCCAGTTTAAAGGATGCTATTATTATTTTCGGTGGTGGATGTACAGGTGAAATTGTATCCGATAAAGGATTGATTTTTACCAATCATCACTGTGGTTACGACGCTATTCAGTACCATAGTTCCCTGGAGCATAATTATCTCGAGGATGGTTTTTGGGCGAAAAATAACTCAGAGGAACTGTATACTCCCGATTTGAAAGCTACATTCCTTATTCGTATTGAAGATGTAACTTCCAAGGTTATGGCTGTGGTAAAGCCTGGAATGAAAGAAGAAGATCGTGAAGGCGCCATCGAACAGATAAAAAATCAGATTCAGAGTGAAGCTACCGCCGGAACTCATTACACAGCTTCTGTTGACGATTTCTTTGGCGGTAACAATTTTTACCTGCTGGTATATGAAGTCTATAACGATGTCAGGTTGGTAGGAACTCCTCCAAATTCTATCGGAAAATTTGGTCACGATACTGATAACTGGATGTGGCCCCGTCATACCGGCGATTTTAGCGTGTTCCGGGTTTATAGTGGTCCTGATGGCAAACCGGCTCCTTATTCCAAAGATAACGTTCCTTTAAAGCCTCGTTACTATCTGCCTGTATCTACCAAAGGCGTTGAAAAGGGCGATTTTACAATGGTGATGGGTTATCCGGGCAGCACCGACCGGTATATGACTTCCTATGAAGTTTTGGAAACGATGAATATAACCAATCCTAACAGAATTAAAATTCGGGGAGTCCGTCAGGAAATTCTGATGAATGATATGATGGCCGATCCGAAAGTAAAAATTCAATACTCGTCCAAATACAGCGAATCCAGTAATTATTGGAAATACTCGATTGGCCAGAATCAGGGACTTGAGCGTCTTGATGTGGTCGATCGCAAACAACAGGACGAGAAAGAATTTCAGAATTGGGCAGATGCAGATCCTTCGCGTAAAGAAATGTACGGCAACGTTTTGTCATCTATTCAGCAGGCCATAGAAGCTCGTAAACCTTATACTCATTCCTTTCAATATCTTACCGAATGCTTTTTTCAGGCTTCTGAGATATTTCAGCAGGGGATTGGTTTTTACAGTTTATATGGTACTATGATGCTTACTCCCGATAGTACAGCAAAAATCAATCAATTGGTCGATAAGATTAAAAAATCGCAGGATGCCTTTTTTAAAGATTTCAATATTGAAACGGATAAAAAGGTTTCTGCCGCTATTTTTAAGTTATATGCGGATAACGTTCCAGCAGAATTTCATCCGGAATTTCTTAAACTGATAAAGTCGAAATACAAGGGTAATTATGTAAAGTATGTTGAAAATCTCTACAAGAAGTCGTTTTTTGTGGACCGGGCTAAAATGGATGCTTTCCTGAGCAAGCCTTCAGCTGCTACTCTTACAAAAGACCCGGGATTTAAAGCTACGATGGATGTTATCAATGTTTATTTTGCGCTGCATTCAGCATCGGAAGAACTGGATAATCAGGTTAAAAAAGCCATGAGGAAATACATTGCCGGAACGATAGCCAAAAACAGCAATAAGACATTTTATCCGGATGCAAATTTTACCATGAGATTGACTTATGGTACTGTTGGTGATTATAAACCACGCGATGCGGTGTTCTATGATTATTATACCACATTAACCGGCGTGATGGAAAAGGAAGATTCGACCAATTTCGAGTTCAATGTGCCTAAAAAACTCAAGGAACTTTATAAAACGAAGGATTTTGGTTCTTACGGTCAGGACGGAAAGTTGAGGGTTTGTTTTACAACTAATAATGATATTACCGGAGGTAATTCCGGAAGTCCTGTGCTTAACGGTAATGGCGAATTGATCGGTTTGGCTTTCGATGGCAACTGGGAAGCAATGAGTGGAGATATTGTTTATGAGCCTGAACTGCAGAAATGCATTTGTGTTGATATCCGCTATGTTTTATTTGTAATCGACAAATATGCCGGTGCAAAACATCTTGTTGATGAATTGAAACTGGTGAATTAGAAAATTAAGTCGAAAGTATTTAGTCGTAAGTCCTAAGAAAATAAAAAAGGAGCCTTGAAAGTTGATTCACGGCTCCTTTTTTTATGCGGAAATATTTTATTCTACTGTAACCGATTTTGCAAGGTTTCTTGGCTGGTCTACATTGCAACCTCTCATAACAGCAATGTGATAAGAGAGAAGCTGAAGCGGAATTATGGAAACTAATGGCGAAACGCAAAAATCGGATTCGGGTACTTCAAGCACGTAATCTGCCATTCCCTGAATTGTTGTATCTCCTTCGGGAACAACAGCAATTACTAATCCTTTACGAGCTTTCACCTCTTGTATGTTGCTAACGATTTTTTCGTAGGTATGATCTTTAGAAGCAATTACCACAACAGGCATAAGCTGATCAATCAAAGCTATAGGACCATGTTTCATTTCAGCTGCCGGATAGCCTTCAGCATGTATATAGGAAATTTCCTTCAGCTTCAATGCTCCTTCCAGAGCCACAGGGAATAAAACGCCACGACCTAAATAAAGGAAGTTGGTTGCATTTTTAAATAACGAAGCAATTTCTTTGTAACGTTCGTTATTCTGAAGCGCTTTCTCTATTTTTTCAGGGATTTGGTCTAATTCATTGATGAGTCTTGCTCCTTCTTCCTGCGAGATTGTATTTCGCGCCATTCCGATAGCAATAGCCATCATAGTAATTACTGTAACCTGAGCTGTAAACGCTTTTGTTGAGGCAACTCCAATTTCGGGACCTGCATGTGTATAAACTCCGGCATGGGTTTCCCTCGGAATGCTTGAGCCTACCACATTGCAAATGCCAAGTACCAATGCCCCGGCTTCTTTTGCCTGCTTGATGGCAGCTAAGGTATCTGCAGTTTCGCCACTCTGACTAATTGCAATTACCACGTCGTCCTTGTAAATTACAGGATGACGGTAACGAAATTCCGATGCATATTCCACTTCTACAGGAATGCGGGCAAATTCTTCAAAGAGATATTCGCCAACCAGCCCTGCGTGCCACGAGGTGCCGCAACCAATAAATATGATCCGTTTGGCTTTCACCAACTGAGGCATTACATTGTATAAACCGCCAAGGTTGATGCTTTTTTTGTCTGCCGAAATTCTTCCTCTGAAAGTATCGAGAATGGAACGGGGCTGTTCAAAAATTTCCTTAAGCATGAAATGCTCGAAATTGTTCTTTTCAATTTCGCCAATTTCGAGGTTCAGCTTTTGAATATTAGGAGTGAGCTGATCGTTCTGAACAGTTTTGAGTGTTAACTCATTCGATTTGATGATGGCAACATCGTTATCGTTTAAATAAATAACGCTGTTGGTGTGTTCTATAATTGGAGTAGCGTCTGAGGCTACAAAATATTCTTCGTTTCCTACACCAATAACAAGCGGACTTCCTTTCCGGGCAGCAATAATTTTATCAGGTTCGCTGCTGCAGAGAATTACCAATCCATAAGCGCCTACTACCTTTGAAAGGGCAAGACGAACTGCCAGTTCAGCAGAAATATTGCCCTTCAGATAAATATATTCTATGAGATTGGCAAGAACTTCAGTATCCGTCTGGCTTTTGAATTTATATCCGCGTTGTTCAAGTTTCTTTTTTAACGGAGCATAGTTCTCGATAATTCCATTATGGATAATAATGAAATGGCTATTCATAGAAGTATGCGGATGTGCATTTACGTCGTTGGGTTCACCATGGGTAGCCCAGCGGGTATGTCCCATACCGATGCATCCGCTGATATCTTTACCACTAACAAAGTTTTCGAGATCGCTTACCTTACCTTTTTTTTTGAATGTTTTTGCTTCTCCATTTACAAGAGAAATGCCGGTCGAGTCGTATCCTCTGTATTCCAAACGTTTAAGGCCATTAATAAGTATCGGGTAGGCTTGTTTATGCCCGATGTAACCTACAATTCCACACATTATATTTTATTGTTTTGAGTAAATAATGTAAAGCTTAGCTCCTGAAAAATTAAGTCCGACATTGCCGAAAGAATTTGTAAGACCTTCTTTGTAGTTATCTGCCAAAATCATAAGGTCGGTATTTTCAACCTGTGTCAGACTAAATTTGCTGTTAGCAATTTTCTGGATATGCTTTGCAAGGTTAAAGATATATGCTTTTTTTGCGGAATTGTATGCGCCATTTAGAAAAGTTTGACCAAATCCATATTCAATAAAGTCAAAATTGTTCTCCCCGGTTTTCACTGCTTTGATATAAAGTCCTTTGGGATAAATAGAATCGCTTACTGAAGCCATACTGGCAACAGGAATTACAAGCTCGGCCCTGCTTATGGAAACGGGAGCAAGATCTTTCCATTTTGCAAGATCAGGAATGCTGATCCGTGTGCCAAGGCCGCTTAATCCTTGTACATAAGTAATTTTTTGACTAAGGTCAGGATTTTGCAGAGCAGCAGCTACAGGGGTATTGGTATAATTGTGCGAGAAATTATTTACTCTTGTATCAACAAAATATTGGTATTTTAGAGAATCGGTGGTGGAATTCTGATAGTATAGTGTTAATCGAGTCTCATGACGGGGAACGGTTCTGGAAGAATGTCGCCAAGGGTCAAACAGCATGTATAAGCCTGGAGATGCACTTTTAACTTCAATGTAAAGTCCTTTAAAGCTTTGTTGAAAGGAAAGCATTCCTTCAGCATCATTTTTTGCTGATGCTGGTATTTGAACAATTCTGTTTGCAAGATCCTGATCCAGTTTTATTTTAACTGTATCGTTAAACTTCATTGTTTTGGAGGCAACAAGATTACCTTTATATTCAACTTCAGATAAATTAGAATTATAAAAAGATCTGAAAGAAACACCTTTCTTTAATTCATATATACTGAATTCAACGTCGGCCGATTTGTTTCCGAAGAGAGAATCGAGCTTGAGTTGAAGGGATAAAGAATCGGCTTTGCGACCATCGCCGAAAGAATATGTGGCACTGTCAGGATAAAAGTTTAAGATCATGGAAGCCTTGGTATAACCAAATTCCGGATTGGTATAATCGCCTAAAATATAAATAGGGCGTGGAGGATAAGGACGTTCTAAAGAAGCCGTGTCTGGCGAATATGACAATACCGACTCAAAATTTACTGTTGTTGCCAGAATTGTCGCGGACGAATCGAGTTTAATCAAAAGGTTATCCTGACCTGGAAGTATATCTTTACCTAAACTGTCGGCTTCTTTTTCGCACGATGCAAAAAGAACTATAAGCAGAATAACCGAACTGAGAGATATAAGCTGATTTAGTTGGCTTTTAAATTTAATCATTGCGTTGTGGAAGTATTTTGTCATATAGTAACGAATAATCTTGTGTAAAATTATTGCCGGCTTCACTATTATGCCGGATATAGGGTTTACTGCTTGTTTCGATATGTTTAACAAGGTCGGGATTAACCCTGTCGTTAACAATCACAGCACCATCGGAGTAATTGATTCCAAGCTTCATTAAACTTAAGTAATCGGGAGTGTCAAGTATCGAAACGTCTTTTTTCGATACGCCTTCCATAATTACTTTTTGTTTGAAATTCTTATTCAGAGGAGCAGTGAATTCATCGTCGTATGCGGAGAGAACCATTTTAGAATGGGCAAAGAGGGGATCATCCCTGAAACTCTTTTTGATATAGAGGGGCAGCAGCGCTGTAAACCATCCGTGGCAATGAATGACATCCGGACTCCACCGAAGTTTGCGAACGGTTTCTATTACGCCCCTGCAGAAAAATATAGCTCTTTCATCATTATCGGCAAAAGTTTCGCCATTTTCATCCGTAAGCGTATGCTTCCGCGAGAAATAATCTTCATTGTCGATGAAATAAACCTGCATTCTGGCCGACTGTATCGAAGCCACCTTGATGATAAGCGGGTGGTCGGTATCATTAATAATAAGGTTCATTCCTGAAAGCCTGATCACTTCGTGCAACTGGTTCCGACGTTCATTTATGCACCCAAACCGGGGCATAAAAGTCCTGATTTCTTTACCTTGCTCCTGAATTGCTTGTGGAAGTGTCCGACAAATCAATGACATCTCAGTTTCCGGCAGATAGGGAGTGATTTCCTGGGAAACAAACAATACCTTGATGCTTTCCATTAATTTTCGTAATTTTCATTTAGATTGCAAAATTAGCAAAAATTATTGAAGTTCTAAATTTTAGCTAAATTCAACAATATTTCTGCTATACAACAATCGTTCCATGTAACCCGTACTTTTGTTTGATTTGTAGTTTTGTCATTTTTTATCGAATTCACTATGAAAGTATTTGAAACAGCTTCTGGTCTTAATCAGGCTATTAACGAAATAAAAGCGAAGTCTCCCCGAATTGGATTTGTTCCCACTATGGGCGCATTGCATCCCGGACATATTTCGCTGGTTAAGCGTTCAGTTTCCGAAAATGACATAACTGTAGTTAGTATCTTTGTTAACCCCACTCAGTTTAATGATAAGAACGACCTGGCAAATTATCCCCGCATGCTGGACAAGGATTTGAATCTTCTGGAAGAAAATGGTTGTGATTTTGTGTTTGCTCCAACGGAAAAGGAGATGTATCCGGAAGCCGACACCCGTCAGTTTGCATTTGGCTCTATTGAAGAAGTAATGGAAGGAAAACACAGGCCTGGCCATTTCAACGGAGTAGGCCAGGTTGTAAGCAAACTGTTTGAGATAGTTCCTGCTCAAAAAGCTTATTTTGGCGAAAAGGATTTTCAGCAGGTGGCTATTATCCGCAAGTTGGTTGATATGTTGCAAATTCCTGTCGGGATTATTTCTTGTCCCATTTTCAGAGAAACCGACGGCCTTGCTATGAGCTCGAGAAATATGCTGCTGGATGAGGCCCAGCGAAAAAATGCTCCTTTTATTTATCAGACATTAAAAGAAAGTCTTTCTAAAACTGGTTCCATGAGTGTTGAACAGCTTAAGCTATGGGTCGTAAATACAATAAATACGAATCCGTATCTCGAAACCGAATATTTTGATATTGTGGACGAACTCAGCCTTCAGAGTATTGGTACCTGGGATCATAAGGGCGGAAAAGTTGGATGCATTGCCGTACGGGTTGGGAAAATTCGGTTAATAGACAATATCAGATATAATTTATAACTTTGTTTTCCTAAATACTCTTATTTTTAAATGTCATGCATATCGAAATACTCAAATCGAAAATACACAGGGTAACAGTAACCGAGGCGAACCTGAATTATGTAGGAAGTATTACTATTGACGAAGATTTGACTGATGCAGCTAACCTGATTGAAAACGAAAAGGTGCAGGTTGTAAATATTAATAACGGCGAACGTTTGGAAACTTACGTGATAAAAGGCGAACGCGGATCCGGGGTTATTTGCCTTAATGGTCCTGCTGCCCGTAAAGTTGCAGTGGGCGATGTTGTGATTATCATGTCGTATGCTTCCATGGATTTTGAGGAAGCTAAGAAATTTATTCCTAAAGTTATTTTACCCGATACTTCTACCAATAAATTAGTTTAGCCTTGAAACGATTACTCATAAGGATATTGCAGTTTACCATATTTCTTGCCTTAACAGTTTTTTTGATGTATTTGGTAATGAAAGGTATTGATTTTAAGCGAATCGTTGCCGACCTAAAAACTGCAAACTATTTCTGGGTAATTCTAGGGGTAACCTTTGGATTAATTGCTTTTGTTGCCAGAGCCTACCGGTGGAATCTTCTTATTGAACCTCTGGGTTATCGGCCTTCAGTAAAAAACAGTTATCATGCAGTTGCAATAGGATATATTGCAAACATGGCCTTACCCAGGTTAGGTGAGTTTTCTAAATGTGTTTCTCTTAACCGCACAAACAGAATTCCTGTTGATAGCCTTGTCGGAACAATTCTTATTGAGCGGGCTATTGATATGGTAACGCTTTTCTTTTTACTGATTATAATTTTTGTCTGGAAGTTTGAGTCGTTCGGTAAATTTATTTCGGATAAGATTTTTCTGCCACTTTATCAGAAGCTTAGTTCACTTGTGTTTCAATCGACCGATGTGTTGATTATTGGTGTTGTTTCTTTAATCGTTCTGGTGGTTTTAGGCTATATTTTCCGCAAGCAGCTTGCCAAAATTCATCTGCTCCGAAAAATTAAGAAAATTGTTGTCGGGATTTTGGGAGGTTTGAAAACTGTATACAAAATGCAAAAAAGATGGCAGTTTTTTGTTTCTACGGTTGTCATCTGGCTTTGCTACTTTTTCATGACTTACCTTATTTTTTTCACGATACCCGAAACTTCTCATCTGACACCCATCGATGGTCTCTTTATTTTGATTATCGGCTCTTTTGGTATGGTTATCCCGGTTCAGGGCGGATTTGGTGCCTTTCACGGAATGGTGATTCTGGGATTGTCTCTGTACGACATCTCTGTTGATAAGGCTTTCGTTTACGCAGTCTTATCGCACGAGTCGCAAACACTCATGGTAATAATTGCAGGGGCTATTTCACTCATTAAAGTGTTTTCTGCTCCTCCTTCAAAAGCTAAAATTATAACTGCAAAAACTTAGATATATGGATTACTTTACCCTTCTTCAGTCGAAAATAGTTTATGATTACCAGGAATTGGCAAACGACCTTGCTTACTGGAAATTTAAAGAACGGAAAGTTGTCTTTACCAACGGGTGCTTCGATATTTTACATCGCGGACATGTGGAATATCTCGCAAAAGCAGCATCATTGGCCGACGTTATGGTTGTAGGCCTGAATACCGATAGCTCGGTTAAACGGTTAAAAGGCTCGAACCGACCAGTTCAGGATGAGACCTCGCGGGCTCATATACTTGCATCTCTGTCGTGCGTGTCCAAAGTAGTTTTGTTTGATGAGGATACTCCTTATGAATTGATTAAATATATTCAGCCGGATGTGCTTGTAAAAGGCAGCGATTACAAAGCTGAAAATATTGTTGGTTATGATATTGTTACCGCAAAAGGTGGTGAAGTTATGACAATAGATATTGTTGATGGGTACTCTACAACAGCTATTGTCCGTAAGCTTATATCCTGAAAATAAATGGCAAAAGCCCGGACTGTTTTTATATGCCAGAATTGCGGAGCCGAATCGTCTAAATGGCTTGGGAAATGTTCATCGTGCAACCAATGGAATACCTTTGTTGAGGAAGTTGTAAAAAAGGAGCCGGCTACACGTGGTGCTTCCGTTTCGTCGGTTTTGTCTTCCCGTCCTTTAAAACTTGACGAGATCACCTACACCAAAGGCGAGAGAATTGATACATTCTATGAAGAGTTTAACCGCGTATTAGGCGGTGGTTTTGTAAAGGGATCACTGGTTTTGGTTGGCGGTGAGCCGGGGATAGGTAAATCCACACTTGCTTTGCAAACGGCTCTGTCTATCAGAAATTATAAAACCTTATATGCCTCGGGCGAAGAAAGCCTTCAGCAGATTAAGCTTAGGGCCGATCGTCTTGAACTTCAGAGCGAAGATTGCTTTTTTATGAATGAGACCTCGCTCGAAACCATTTTGAATGAGTGTGAGTCCACAAAGCCCGATCTTTTAATTGTTGATTCTATTCAGACCATTTCTTCTGAAGTGATTGAAGCTTCGGTCGGATCGGTTTCCCAGGTAAGGGAATGTGCCTCGGCATTGCTAAGGTATGCCAAAAGAAGTCAAACAACCATTGTTTTAATTGGACATATCAATAAGGAAGGAAATCTCGCCGGACCCAAAACACTCGAACATATTGTAGATGTTGTATTGCAGTTTGAAGGAGATAATAATCATTCTTACCGGATGCTCCGCTCGTTGAAGAACCGTTTTGGTTCAACTTCCGAGATTGGTATTTTCGAGATGCAAAGCACCGGATTGGTTCAGATTGCAAACCCTTCCGATATCTTAATTTCTCCCAATGATGAAAAACTTTCCGGCATTAGTATTGGGGTTACTATGGATGGTGTTCGCCCATTTCTGATAGAAGTGCAGGCGCTTGTGAGTACAGCTGCTTATGGAACTCCTCAGCGTTCGGCCACCGGGTTCGATACGCGACGTTTGAATATGCTACTGGCGGTTCTGGAAAAAAGGGCTGGGTTTCATCTTATTTCAAAAGATGTGTTTCTCAATATTACCGGAGGTATTCGAATTGACGATCCTGCTATCGATATGGCTGTTGTCTCAGCTATTCTTTCATCCAACTTCGACAGGTATATCAATCATAAATATTGTGTTTGCGGTGAAGTTGGTCTTTCGGGCGAAATTCGTCCCGTGAGCCGGGTTGAGCAACGTATCCGTGAAGCCGAAAAACTAGGATTTCAAACCATCTTCATTTCTAAGTCAGGTCTAAAAAATTTTGATCCTTCGCGGTACCAGATTGAAGTTTTTCCCGTTGGAAAAATAGAACATCTGGTTAAAGCAATTTTTCATTAATATGTCGCAAAACTCTCCTGTTTTACTTGATATCCGAAATCTCAGCATAAGTGTTGCAGATGATAATAAAAGGGTGCTTTGCAATCATGTGAGTTTTTCTGTTCAGCAAAACAAAGTTGTTGGTGTTGTTGGTGAGTCGGGATCGGGGAAAACTCTCACTGTTCTTTCTGTTTTAGGGTTACTGCATCCGGGTTTGAAGATTAATGGTGGCGAGATAGTTTTCCATACGGAAAAGGGAGAATTAATGCTTCATACCCTTTCTGTTGAAGAGATGCAAAGTGTTCGTGGTGCACGGATTGGCATGATATTTCAGGAACCAATGACTTCTCTTAATCCATCGATGACCTGCGGAAAGCAGGTGATGGAAGCTATACTTACGCACGAAAAAGTTTCGGAAGAAGATGCTATTCATCGTGTTATCGGGTTGTTTGAAAAAGTAAAATTACCAAATCCTGACAGTGTTTTTAAAAGCTTTCCCCATCAGCTTTCCGGGGGCCAACGCCAGCGGGTGATGATTGCCATGGCCGTAAGCTGTAACCCTCAACTCCTTATCGCCGATGAACCAACTACAGCGTTGGATGTTACCGTACAGAAATCAATTTTTGCTCTTCTTAAGGAGTTGCAGCAGGATTATAAAATGTCCATAATTTTCATTTCTCACGATTTGGGCATTATTTCAGAGTTAGCAGATGAAGTAGTTGTTATGTATCAGGGAAATGTTGTTGAAAGCGGGCCGACTGAAAAAATTCTGAAGTCGCCCGAACATACTTATACAAAGGCACTGCTTGCTTGTCGCCCATCACAGTACCATAAAGGGAAGCGATTAATTTCAATTCACGATAATACTCAACCGCAGGATGAGATGATTACCGGCAGTACATCTGAAAAAGAAGAGGTATTGCTTGAGGTTAAAGATCTTTCGGTTTATTTTTCTCAGCAGGGTAAAAGTAATTTTCTAAGCAAAAAGAAAAGTCAGGCTCTGCATAGTCTTTCTTTCAATGTCTATAAAGGCGAAACACTTGGCCTGGTGGGTGAATCAGGGTCCGGGAAAACAACATTGAGCCGGGCTATTTTAAGGTTAATTGAATCATCATCTACTCAAATTAAATATAAAAGCACACATCTGGAAAGCCTGAAGGGTGAAGATCTACGGAAATTCCGGAAAAATATTCAGATAATTTTCCAGGATCCATACTCGTCGATAAACCCAAAGGAAACCGTCGGAACTATTATCATGGAGCCCATGATAGTTCATAATTTGCATGGAAGCAATAAAGGTCGCAAAGAGCGCGTGTTCGAATTGCTTGACAAGGTAAATCTGAGTCGCGATGTTTACAGCCGTTATCCGCATCAGCTTTCTGGCGGCCAACGGCAAAGGGTTGGAATTGCAAGGGCTTTGGCTGTAGAACCGGAGCTGATTATTTGCGATGAATCAGTTTCGGCCCTCGACGTGTCGGTTCAGGCACAGGTACTGAATTTACTTAACGATCTGAAAAGGGATTTTGGGCTGACCTACATTTTTATATCGCACGATTTAAATGTGGTGCAATACATGTCCGACAGGATTATTGTTCTCAAATCCGGGAAGATTGAAGAGACCGG
>JAJYAG010000157.1 GCA_021779665.1 Bacteroidota bacterium
AAAGAAGCCCACAAGAAAGGTCTGGCCGCTCCCGATCCCGACCCGGCATCAGTTACAAACTTTGTATTACCCGAACCCTATGTTCCTCAGAAATATAAAGATGGCCTCCACAATGAAAAAGGTGAGACCAAAAAGCTTATCGAAGGTATAAACGAAACCCTGAAAGCAGAATTCCGTCACAATCCCGACACCTACATCTGGGGACAGGATATTGCCAACAAAGAAAAGGGAGGTATCTTCAATGTTTCCAAAGGAATGCAGAAGGAGTTCGGGAAAGAACGTGTTTTTAATGCGCCCATTGCGGAAGACTTTATTTTAGGAACTGCAAACGGTATGAGCCGTTTTAGCGATAAAATCAGAATTGTAGTTGAAGGCGCCGAGTTTGCCGATTACTTCTGGCCGGCCATGGAACAGTTTGTGGAATGTACACATGATTACTGGCGTACCAATGGAAAATTTGTGCCTAATGTGACGGTTCGTCTCGCGTCGGGAGGTTATATAGGAGGCGGAATGTACCATTCGCAAACCATTGAAGGCTCATTATCAAATCTTCCTGGTGTTCGGATAGTTTACCCATCGTATGCCGACGATGCTGCCGGTCTATTAAGAACAAGTATGCGCTCCCGGGGTTTCACACTCTTCCTGGAGCCAAAAGCTCTCTACAATAATCCAAAAGCCTCTGCAGTTGTACCCGACGACTTTGAAGTACCTTTTGGAAAAGCACGTATTCGCGTTCCGGGGAAAGATCTTACAATTCTTACCTATGGAAATACGACCCACATGTGTGTTGAAGCCGCCGAAAAAGCCAAAGAAGAAAACGGAACTGAAGTTGAAGTCATTGATCTCAGGTCTCTTATACCGTTAGACAAAGAAACGATTCTTAATTCGGTTAAGAAAACCAACAAAGTTTTAATTGTACACGAAGACAAAGTTTTCTCCGGTTTTGGCGCCGAACTTGCCGCTATCATTTCCGATGAGGCATTTGAGTATTTGGATGCTCCTGTTAAACGTCTGGGTTCAACTTTTACTCCTGTAGGTTTTAACAAAATTCTGGAGGCTTCAATTCTTCCAAGTACCGATAAGGTATTAAAAGCTGTAAAAGAAATATTGAATTATTAAAATGCGATACCAATGGAAAAAATAAGTTTGATATACAGTTTCAATTCGAACAAAACCGCAAAAGTTGCCGAAAAAATTAAAGAAGCTTTCGGAGGAGATAACCTTGAACCGATCAACGCTGAAACCCTGACTGAAGAAGAATTTCTTAAAAGCAAAGTTGCAATTCTGGGGGTTCCCACCTGGTTCGATGGAGAATTACCCAATTATTGGGATGAATTCGGACCAATTCTGGAAGAACTTGATCTTAAAGATAAAACTTATGCCTTGTATGGCTTAGGGGATCAAAAAGGATATCCGGATAATTTCCTGGACGCCGTCGGTATCATGACCGGTATTCTCGAAAAAAGAGGAGCGCGCATTGTTGGTTTTACCTCTACTGAAGGTTACAACTTTCATAAATCCCGGGCGGTCAGGGAGAATCAATTTACCGGTCTTGCAATTGATTTCGAAAACCAGGCCACACAAAATTCTGCACGTATAAAAAAGTGGGTTGAGGAACTGAAACAGCAGCTTAAATAAATTAGTAAATAATTTTAATTTATAAAAGTGATACAAATCATCCAATACGGGTGATTTGTATCACTTTTTTGTTTATTGAAATATTTCGTTTTAATGTAATTTTAATTAAATTTGATTAAGACGTTAATAGTTAATTGCAAGCATGAAATTTTTGAAACAAAATAACTAAGAAAGAGTATCCATCAAACTGCAAACCTAAGCATTCCAGTATGTATAAAGTTTTAAAACCTGTTTTTATCATTGTACTTTATATTATTCAGTTCCAATTAGCCTTTTCCCAGGTAAGCAGGAATCACATAAAACCCCTGCTATCAAATTCAGATCAAAAAACACTTGATAAAATTGAGGTTGTTCTTAACAAAGGAAAGAACCTTGAGAACGAAGCCAATATTCTGAATAGTGCAGGCGATACAGACAAAGAAAAGGCAAAGAACGAAAAAAAATATACTTTGAAACGGCTCGAAGCCGCCCAGTTATATCAGAAAGCAAATGCAGATTTAGTAGCACTGTTCAAGGATAATATCAGCAGGTTCTGGAAAGAAAACAAAAATTCAAAAATTGATCCTTCATTAAAAAACAGGGAAGATAAAGCGAATGAAATGTTTCGGAGTGCTAAATCAACCCGTAATGTTGCCGAGGATCTTACCTATCCTAACGAGAAGCTATCGAAGATTCTGGAAGCAGAAAAACTGGAGGCGGATGCTATCAGTATCTTCACAAAAGTTTTATATGCATACCTTAATTATCCCATAACATACGATTCAATTAAGGAAGAACCCGGAAACATAGCGACCTCAAAGACTGATACCGTTCAAGCCGTTACAAAAGAAAAAGAAGTTACCTATATACCAGCCCAGCCTTTAGCGAAGAAAGACACTATCATATCTGCTCCTGTGGTTGTAAAAGATAGTGTTGCACCCCAGATTACAGCTACACCAGCCAAAACACCTGAAACCCAGACCCCAGAGATAAAACAGCCAAAAACGCCTGAAACTGCGAAAATTACACCAAAAGACACCGGCAGCTTATATAATATGATGGAAGTAAAAGAGGAGCAGGTTGACCAGTTTAATAAGTTTCTGGAAGAAAAGTACCCGGGTAAATTCGAAAACTACGTTATTAATTTCAGGGACCTGAATTACGGAGATTATGACTCACTGCGTTCAGCCTGGACACGGTACAATCAATACCAGTTTACTCCCGAAGAAATAGCTTCACTTAAAAAGAAGAAAACAGACTCTACCGACCTGATTGCAGCTGCAACGCCAGCAAGTGAACTAAAACAAGCTGAGCCCGCGGTTGGAACACCTGAAAAGGAAGTTGTTGCGCAAAATGAGGAAGTTATAAAACCAAAAGCAGAGAAATCAGCTGGTAAACAAGAAAATAAAAAGACCACTACCAAACCTCTTTCGGGTGCTTCCAAAAATGAGAAAACAACGGATCAACCTGTAAATCAAGTTGAACAACGCGTAGTTCAGAAACCGGCCGAATCAGAGATTGCACAAGGTTTCATTTACAGGGTGCAGATTTCGGCATGTCGCATTCAGGTCGACACCAAATCATTAAAGAATATCTATAATGGTGGATTAAAAATTATCGAACTTAATGAAGATAATTGGTATAAATATGCCATTGGCGAGTATAAGACATATGCTGAAGCCCGTCACCTGAGAGATGCCCTTAAAATACCCGGAGCTTTTGTAATTGCCTATTTAAACGGTAACCGTATTGCGATTCTTAACACCAATGTTTCGCAATATTCAGCAAATAACTCTTCGGAAATTGAAAACCTGGTTTACAAGGTTCAAATTGCTGCCGCTAAAAATCCATTGAATAAGAAATACATACAACACATATATTCAGGAAAAGAAAGTGTGGAGGAAAACTTTGAAGATGGATGGTATAAATATTCCATCATTATCGGCCCATCGTTAGCTGCTGCGAAAAAATTTGTCGAAACTGAAAATATTCCTGGTGCTTTCATTACATCGTACCTGGGTGGAAAAAAGATTGAATTGAATGAAGCTCTTAAACTTAGTAAAATAAAGAAACAGTAAATTATTGAATTATGAGAAACTTGAAGCTTAGGATTATTGGAATAGGTAAATTAATTGTTCTGGCAATGCTTTTGACATCCTGCTTATCACAAAAAAAAGTTATGTTGCTGCAGGATGCAGGCGAGGCACAAACTTCTTTTGAAAACAAAAAGAAAAATGCTTACCAGATAAAATCGGGAGACCACCTTTATATCAAGGTTTATAGTCTGGATCCGAAAACCAGCAAGTTTTTTCAAACTGACCTCCCAACCCTTATGAACCCGACTTATCTGTACCTGAATAGCTATCTGGTAGATGAAGAAGGATATATTGATTTTTCGTTCGTGGATAAAATGATGGTGAAAGGTCTGACTATCGAGGACGTAAAGAAGCGAATACAAACTTCCCTGAACGACTATTTCAAGGAAACCACAGTGGTAGTAAAGCTGGTTGATTTCCAGGTATCCGTTTTGGGCGAAGTAAACAGTCCGGGAAGTTACACGATAGATAAAGATCAGATAAATGTTTTGCAGGCACTTGCCCTTGCCGGTGGAACCAAGGAGTTTGGGAATGTTAAAAAAGTAACTCTGGTGCGTCAGAATATCAAAGGATCAGAAGTTCATTACCTAAATCTTGGTGATAAATCTCTTTTGAGTTCTGAGTTTTTTTACCTGATGCCTAATGACATTATTTATGTTGAACCAATGAAGGGCAAGAGTTATCTCGTAAGCAGTTTCCCATATACAGCGGTATTGTCAATATTGTCGTTTGGTGCGTCAGTAGCTATACTTCTGAATTTGAATGATAAATTATAATTTTCATGACGGACAATTACAAGGAAACAGTCGAAGAAGAAACCCTTGACGTTAAAAATCTTATTTTTAAGTTTCTTGGCAAATGGTACTGGTTTTTAGCCTGCCTGGCTCTGGCCCTTGTAATTGCCTTTTATGTTAACAGGTTATCCGAAGGAATTTACGAGGTTAAAACCTCTGTTTTAATTAAGGATGAACAGTCGGTTCTCGATTCGCGGTTTACCACAGGCCTTGGATTGGATAATACCCAATACAAAATCTCGAACGAAATAGGCGTTCTTAAATCGTATCAGATGACGCAAAGAGCCTTGGCACGGCTCGATTTTCAAACTGAATATTACCTTGAGAAAAGCTTTTATTCTCTCGATCTGTACAAATCGTCGCCTATAAAAGTAGTTATTGATACCACTGTTTCTCAGCCTGTCAATGTTAAATTTTATCTTTCTTTTGTTTCGGCTGATGAATTTGAGCTTTCAATTGATAGTGAAAATATTGACAATTACGATTTCAGCTTAAAACGCTATACAGGTTCCCTGCCTAATTTACAGTTTACCAAGCGTTACAAGCTTTTCGAAAAAATAAATACACAGCAATTTTCTTTTACAGTTATTCCTCAGAATAGCGAAAGCCGAAATAAATTTATTGGAAAAGAACTGTCATTCATGTTCAATTCTCCTGAGGCACTTGTGCGGAAATACCGGGTTTTCTCAGTTTCGTCTGACAAATCATCCTCCATCCTGACTATTTCCTTCAAAGGAAATAATGTTTCGAAAATGGTAGATTTTGTTAATGCGCTCACAAGCGAATATTTAAAGAAGGGCATTGAACGCAAAAATCTCATTGCTGAAAATACAATTAAGTTCATTGATTCGCAGGTGGGTGAAATTTCCGATTCGCTGAATTATTCCGAAACAAAGCTTCAGAACTACCGGTCCCAAAACAGGGTGATGAATGTTGATTTTCAGGCGCAGCAAGCCATTACCGCATTGGAAGATTTGAAAAACCAGCGTGCCGAAATACTTGTTAAATCGAGGTATTACGATTATCTGAAGAATTATTTGCTTCAGAACAAAGACGGTCAGGATCTGGCAGCACCTTCCTCAATGGGAATTAACGACCCTGTGCTCAACAGCCTTATCAGCGAATTGTTAAAGATGTTTAATGATAAGGTGGAGATGATGTATAACTCCAAAAAAGAAAACCCCTACATTGCTTCCATTGATCTTCGGATAAACTCTATGAAAAAGACAATCAACGAGAATATCGAAAATCTAAGGAATGCAACCAACATATCTTTACAGGATATCGATCAGCGTATTGCTCAGGTTTCCGAAAAAGTGAACAAACTTCCCGAAACCCAACGGCAGCTCTTTGGCTTTGAACGCCAGTTTAAATTAAACGATGCGCTCTATACCTACCTGCTGACCAAGCGCTCAGAAATGCAGATCGCAAAAGCATCGTACCTGCCTGATAACGAAATACTCGACGTAGCACGCGATTCTGAATATTCCATCATTTCCCCGAACTCAAGACGTAACATTATCATTGCTTTTTTCCTTGGACTGGGAATTCCTTTAGCATTCTTTCTTATAAAAGATTATTTGAATGATAAGGTTTTAGGAAACGAAGACATTGAAAAATTTACCGATGCTCCTGTCCTTGGGTATATAATCCGTAACAAATCAAAAAGCAGGACCGTTTCGTTTGATAATCCTATGTGTCTGACATCGGAGTCTTTCCGGTCTATCCGGGCAAATTTCCAGTTTGTTGCAAACGAAAAAAAGAGTAACGTTGTGCTCATCACCTCCTCGATGATGAGCGAAGGGAAGAGCTTTATCTCAATCAACCTGGCCCTGAGCTTTGCCTTGAACAATAAAAAATGCCTCATCTTATCATTCGACCTTCGTAAACCAAAAATAAAAGACTATCTCAATATTTCAGGCGATTCAGGAACAAGTACTTTTTTAAGCTCGGATATAGATTTGAATGAAATTATAAGGCCTTCAAATTTCCCCAACCTGGATGTAATAATTGCCGGGCCAATTCCGCCAAACCCAATGGAATTGATTTCGGGAGAAAGGACAAAAAAATTTTTTGAACAGCTTAAGGAAAGGTACGATTATATTTTTGTAGATACTCCTCCTGTGGGAATGGTGGCCGATGCTATATTGTTACTGAAATATACCGATGTTAACATCTATGTTGTCCGCCATAATTATACACTAAAAAAAGTATTCTCGAATGTACTCCAGAATTTAAGTAAAAGAGGCATTAACAATTTCAATGTGATTATTAACGACATACCTGCAAATAACAAATTTCAGGCTTACTCACATGGGTATGGCTATGGTTACGGCTATGGTTATGGTTATTATACAGAAAAGGAAAAATCCGGTAAAACCGGAAAGAAAAATATTCTGAAACAAATAATCTCGAAAACAGGATTGTGGTTATAAAATGCACCTTTCAGGTGCATTTTATGTATTATAATTGTTTATTCTTCGAAACTTTCAGAACCTTCGATATTGTCGATATTATCGTCTTCACGACCAATAGTTCCTTCGTCACTGGATGATCCCCCGTCTTCTCCAAATTCCTTTTCAAATTCCTCGTCCGTCAGATTATCAATTTTAACATCTACCTTCACAAGATAACTAGCATTGTCTGTATCCACAGTTACTGCATAAAAAAAGTCGTTGTTGGGTTTGGTGACTTTGATAACATAGTCATTGTAGCCCATCGGATATTTCTTTTTGATGGCCTCAAGAACCTCTTCGGATGCATTTTTATAACTAACTACTAATTTTCTTTTTTCCATTTTAATAAAACTGTATTTAACGCTGTGCAATTATAATTAATAAATCCAATTCTCACTTCATGTCGGATAAAAAATTTATCTCTTCTCTATTTTATTTTTTCAGGGCAATCTCTTATTAAATTTAATTTATTTCAAAAAACAATGCAACGTTTATTACTCAAAAAATAACCATCTTCTACAAAGGTGTTTTCTGCTCGTAAAAGCACAATTATAATCAATTTGGATAATATCAGTTTTACAAAACTCAAATTTTTCAATAACTGATTTGCATGTTTTAAAACTGCATAATTGAAGGATTTTTCCTGTAGAAAAATTTCAACTTTTCAGAAATTATTTGTTTATAAGTTTCTTCTTATGAAATAGCGTTAACTGTTTGACGCAGTTTTACAAGCTTTGTAAGCAGCTCCTCGAGCAAATCTAGTTTTAACATGTTAGCACCATCAGATAACGCTTTGGATGGATCAGGATGAGTTTCTATGAAAATGCCATCGGCTCCTACCGCAATCGCTGCACGGGCAACTGTTTCGATCAGATCCGGCCTGCCTCCGCTTACTCCCGAGGCCTGGTTCGGCTGCTGTAAGGAATGAGTAATATCCATAATAACAGGATATCCGAACTTTTTCATTTCAACAATACCGCGATAATCTACAATCAGATCCTGATAGCCAAACATTGTACCTCTCTCTGTAAGCATCACATTGGAATTACCTGCATTAATTACCTTGTCGGCAGCAAATTTCATGGAATCGGCAGCTAAGAACTGACCTTTTTTGATATTCACAAATTTGCCTGTTTTAGCAGCAGCAACCAATAAATCAGTCTGACGGCAAAGAAAGGCAGGAATTTGAAGTATGTCAGCATACCCGGCTGCCATTTCAGCTTCTGTTTCCGAATGAATATCGGTTACCACAGGTACCTGATATTTTTCACGAACCTGCTGAAGCACTTCCAACCCTGCCTGATCGCCGATACCGGTAAATGAGTCGGACCGTGACCGGTTGGCTTTCCGGTAGGAAGCTTTAAAAACATAGGGTATCTCCAGTTTATCAGTAATTTCTTTTACGCGCTCAGCTATCCCGAAACACAATTCCTGGCTTTCCACCACACATGGTCCCGCTAAAAGAAAGAAATTTCCGGATTGGGTATTTTTAATAAAAGGTAATTTTTCAATCATATATAATAATTTAGTAAATACAGTTGTAAGTATTTAGTCGTAAGAGAAATGCAAAAAGTCTCTAATACCCGTACTTCCCTTTCCAGAGACGGTGCAGGTAAGCTGAGAGTTCCTTTTCGCGCGGATTCTCCTGAGGTTTATAAAATGCTGTTGAGGTTATCTGCCTGGGCAGAAACTCATCGGCAACAAAATTATTCTCAAAATCGTGGGCATATTTGTAATCCTTGCCGTAACCAAGCTCTTTCATCAAACCGGTTGGGGCATTGCGAATATTTAAAGGTATTGACAAATCGCCGGTTTCGGCAACCTTCTCCTGAGCTGAATTAATGGCCATATAAGCCGAGTTACTTTTGGGAGAGGTTGCAAGATAAATTGCCGCCTCCGAAAGTATGATCCGACCTTCGGGCATCCCGATTACATGCACCGCCTGAAAGCAGTTATTAGCCATTAAAAGTGCGTTAGGGTTAGCCAGTCCGATATCCTCAGCAGCAAGAATCACCATACGCCGGGCAATAAAAAGAGGATCCTCTCCTGCTGCTATCATGCGTGCAAGATAATAAACCGCAGCATTGGGATCGCTGCCGCGGATAGATTTTATAAAAGCCGAAATGATATCGTAATGCATCTCTCCCTTTTTGTCGTAGAGTGCAATATTTTCCTGGATACGTTCCAAAACCAGCTTATCGGTTATTTCAATCTTTTCGATATTATGGTCCACTTCCGACTGCACAACTAGTTCGAGTGCATTAAGCAGTTTGCGGGCATCACCTCCCGAAATACGCATCAAAGCTTCGGTTTCCTTCAGATCGATATTTAAGGTCTTTAAGAATTCGTCGTTTGAAATTGCTCTGTCGAGAATATTTTTGAGATCGTTTTTTTCGAGCGATTTCAGCACATAAACCTGACAACGTGAGAGCAACGGGGCTATTACCTCAAAAGACGGGTTTTCGGTGGTAGCTCCTATCAATGTTACGGTTCCGTGTTCAACAGCCGAAAGTAAGCTATCCTGCTGCGACTTGTTAAACCGGTGAATTTCGTCAATGAATAAAATAGGATTCGGAGTATTGAAAAACTGGTTCTTCTTTGCCTGCTCAATAGTTTCGCGTACATCCTTAACACCTGAGTGGACAGCACTTAATGTAAAAAAAGGCCGGTTTAACTGGTTGGATATGATCCGGGCCAATGTAGTTTTTCCAACGCCAGGAGGTCCCCACAATATAAACGACGATACCCCACCGGAACTGATCATCCGGCGAAGCACTTTCCCCTGCCCTATTAAATGCTGCTGACCTACATAATCATCGAGGCTTTTAGGCCTCATTCTGTCAGCTAATGGCTGATTTAAATTCATTTTTTTTAAATTCGCTAAGAATTTGATCAAATAAGAACTTACAAAATAAGGCAATTTTGAAACAATAACTACTGTTTAAAGTATAAACCCAAAAACAAAACCCTTGATCATGAAACGTATCGTTATTTTATTAACCGCTCTAACAATCATTCAGTTTGGCAATTCTTCACTTTTCGGACAAGTAAAAGGAATTACCGATATGCTGACAGGTTTGAGCGACTCGAAAAACAAAGATGCCGTGGAAGATTTATTTCAGGCTTATTTGAAACCATATGCAAATGCATTTGGGGCTAATTTAAACGGTGGCTGGTACAATACTGCAAAACCGCACAAACTGGGAGGCTTTGACCTGACTTTAAGTGTGAGCGCATCCTTTGTACCATCTTCGGATAAGACTTATAATCCTTCTCAGGTTCTTGCAGGGAGTAATTTTGTTGTAAACCCTTCCACAGGTACTGCTCCTACCGTTGCCGGTGATAATAAATCAGGTCCTGAAGTAAGTTATACTGCAGGTGGTAAAACACTTGCTAAATTCAAAACCACCCGCGGAACCGGTGTTGGAGTTATTCCGTCTCCAATGCTTCAGTTAGGTATTGGCTTAATCAAGCACACCGATATTACAGTTCGTTATTTACCCTCTTTCAATATCAGCGATTTTGGATCGATGAACATGTGGGGCGTTGGTGTTAAACACAGCTTAAAACAATGGATTCCGGGAATTAAAATGGCTCCGTTCTTCAACCTTTCTGTTTTCGGAGGTTATACAAAACTGACAACATCTTTAAACATGGGACTTGCTCCGGAATATTATGCGACAAATCTCGGTGCTACTGTTGTTAACGACGGTGCAAAATACGATAATCAGAAGATGCAGCTTGTAGCCTCCGGCTTTACAGGCAATGTAATTGCTTCTTTCGATCTTCCCGTGATTACATTTTATGGTGGTGCTGGTTTCAGTTCTACAAAAACCAATTTAAAACTTAACGGTAATTACCCGATGGTTGGTGTTGATGCGGCAAGCAATACCCTTGTAGTAAAAAAAGAATTCATGAAAGTTGACCCTATTGACATCGAAATGAAAAGTATGGATGGTAGCAAAACCAAACCTAGACTTAATGCTGGCTTCAGGTTGAAATTTGCCGTGGTTACATTGCATTTCGATTACACTTATGCGAATTACTCGGTGGCCACAGCGGGGCTGGGTATTAGCTTCCGATAATATCAGAACCCCGGCTCGACCGGGGTTTTTTGTTTTATATATTGAATGATTTTGATTTTCCTTCATTTTCTCTTTAAGCTTTTGGTTAAATTTGCAGCAGATGATTTAATGAACGCATGAAAGCAGAGCACGAAAAACTTTACCTGGAGAATGTAATTACAAGCAAATACCGGGGTCTACTCAGGGTTGCACGTAATTTCCTTGGCCCAACAGGTACTGCAGAAATCAGGAAAGCATTTCACCTTGCCTATGATGTTTTAAAGGATAAACCGGATCTCAACAACGAACCATTTATAAACCGGTGTATTGCTGTTGCTCGGATTGGTGTTGAAGAAATAGGCCTTGGTAAAACTTCCATCATCTGCAGTTTACTTTACGATGCCGTTCATGAAGGAAAAATCTCACTGGAAAAAGTAAAGGAAACCTTTGGACCCGAAGTTGCCCGACTGGTTGGCGATTTAACCAAGATATCATCCATTGATACCACAAACACCACCGAACAGGCAGAGAACTTCAGAAAGTTGTTACTCTCGCTTGTTACCGATGTTCGGGTTATTCTTATAAAACTTTCCGAAAGGTTGCAGATGATGCGCAATCTGGAGAATTATCCCGAGGAAATGCATCTTCCTGTTGCCACAGAAACTTTCTATTTATATGCTCCTTTAGCCCACAGGCTTGGACTTTACAATATAAAGTCGGAAATGGAAGACATTTCACTCAAATTCCGAGACAGGGAAACATATCAGCATATCTCCCGAAAACTGGAAGAAACAACCACTGCTCGTAACAAATTTATAAAGGAATTTATTCAGCCAATAAAAGATGAACTGGATAAACAGGGCTTTAAATTTGAGATAAAAGGCCGGTTAAAATCAATTTACTCCATTTACAACAAGATGCGGAAACAAGGCGTAGGCTTTGAGGAAGTTTACGATATTTTCGCCATCAGAATAATTCTGGACACCGATCTTAAAAGCGAAAAAGCGGATTGCTGGAGAGTTTATTCGGTAGTATCCGATTTTTATCAACCCAACCCGCTACGCATGCGCGACTGGATTTCCATTCCAAAAACGAATGGATACGAATCGTTGCACACCACCGTGATTGGCCCTGGAGGCAAATGGGTGGAGGTGCAGATCCGCACTGTTCGCATGAACGAAATAGCCGAAAAAGGTCTCGCTGCACACTGGAAATACAAAGGCGGAGAAGCTGATCGCGGGCTTGACACCTGGCTGGGCAAGGTACGCGAAATTCTGGAGGCCCCTGAAGCGGAGGCTATGGACTTTCTTGACACATTGCAGCCCAGTTTGTATGCCAAGGAAATCTTTGTTTTTACTCCCACAGGCGACTTAAAAAAGCTGCCTGTAAATGCCACAGTGCTCGATTTTGCTTTTGATATACATTCAAACCTTGGTTGTACCTGTGTTGGTGCAAAAGTGAACGGCAAGAGTGTACCTATCCGGCATGTACTGCAAAATGGTGACCGGGTAGAAATCCTGACAGCCAAAACACAAAAGCCTAAGTCGGACTGGCTCTCTTTTGTTGTTACATCAAAGGCCAAAAATAAGATCAAGGCTATCATTAAGGAAGAAACCACCAAGAATGCCGAAGCTGGTAAAGAAATACTGCAGCGCCGGCTAAAAAACTGGAAATTTCCTTACAACGATGCCACACTTAAAAAGCTTACCAAACATTTTAAGGTCAAAACGGTGACCGACCTTTATGCTTTAATTGCCGAAGATAAGGTAGATTTTGCCTCTGTAAAGGAACTTCTGCAGGAAAAACCCGAAGTGCAGCGCGCTCCCGAAAAGATTGAGGAGACGGTTGTCGAAAAAATTGTGAAGAGTCACACTACGAAAACTGACGACTTTCTGATCATCGACAACAAAGTTGACAGTCTTGAGTACAAGCTGGCCAAATGTTGCAATCCAATTTTCGGCGATCCTATTTTTGGCTTTGTAACCATTAATGAGGGTGTGAAAATTCACCGCACCAACTGCCCAAATGCGGAGCAAATGATCTCCAAATATGGCTACCGCATTGTGAACGCCAAATGGACAAACAACGATGGCAATGTTCAGTACCAGGCCGACATAAGAGTTGTAGGTATTGATGATATTGGACTGCTAAGCCGCATCTCGGACCTGCTGTCGCGCGATCTTAAGGTGAATATGCGTGCCATTTCGTTCGATACAAACGACGGTATGTTCGAAGGAAGAATTTCTCTTTTCGTTAAGGACAATTCCCACCTGGATAATTTGCTGGTAAAACTGAAGAAGGTTAAAGGAGTGATGAGTGCCTCCCGTTTAGGCGCCTCATGGTAATTGCGTGTTGAGCTCTCTTACATCCAGACATCTTTTCCCGTCTTTTATATGAAAAAGAAGAAGAAGATTATGAGCCTCAATATAATTTACCTCCTGAAGAAACGGATAATCTTCATATTTGTATAACATTCCGTTACTGTGTTTGAAAAGACGCAACGTTTCATTTGCCTCAGGTTTATTTACTTCCACTTCAAATGCCAGTAAAAAATCATTATTTTTAAGCTGATAGCGATAAATGTATGAGAAATGACTGTGGAGCGGAAACTTCTCCAGCAGGGTTACAACATTTGCTTTAATATCGTATCTGAACAGGTAATTATTCTTCCTATCCTTAAGTAAATAAAAAGCCTTATTTCTGGTCCCCCAAACACCGTCAATATTATCAATCTGTGAAGGATCACTTATGTCATGAATCAGTCTTAATTTTCCTTCTCCGTGAGGAAGATAGAAAATTGAATTATTGTTTGGCAAAACGCCCTGAACAATATAACCAATCGTATCCACTTCTCTCATCTTATAAACCAAATCAGAAAGAAGAGCGACAGGTTGCCTGGGGAAAATACGCTTCAGGTCGGCGAGCTTTTCTTCATACAGAATTTCTTCTTCCATTTCACCTTCACCTTCACTGTACTCATCTTCATATTCATCCTTAATCAATTCTTTTTTCTCAGGATCGAAGGTGAGTGTTGAAGAACCTGCCATTCCGTCGCTTATTTTGGCAATAAGCTGGTGCTGGTCGTTGAAGTACATATCATAAAGAATTCCGTTAGGCCTGCCGTATCGAACCATGGCAAGAGTATCGAGCAAAACGGCTTCTTTCTGACCTTTAAGTTTTATAAGTACAATGTCCATAATCTCGTTACCCTTTCGCATAAAGCTTCGAGAAACGGCCATGTATTTTAAATCGTTCGAAAAAGCTGTCAGCTTATAATTGTAACCCGTCAGACTTACGATGGGCTCTCCTTCAAAACTTGTAACAGGAATTCCTACAGGCTTAAGCCTTTCCATAAGATTTACGCTGGCCTTTTGTTGTTGTGAGTTGACCTGCAGCGTAATAAAAGCAAAAGATATTGATGTTGTTAATTGTATTATTGAAATAAGTCTGCGCAAACGGAACATTGAAAGAATATTTAATACGGAGTTAAGTTTTCGGTCCCGTAAAATTGCATATTAATTCAATATCTGTCAATCGTGTTAATAAAAAAATATGAAGATTTATTTTATCTTTGGTTAAATCACAAAACCTACAGAAATGCTGTACATTAAATGTACTCAATGCGGTTTCAACAATCCCGTTAAATCCGAAACCATTCTTTTTTGCGAATCCTGTAATAAAAAGCTGGAACACAATTTCAAGGACTGGCATAAAATGCACCCCGATAAAACGTTCGATGATTTTTCGAAACAATATTGCATCAGCGAATTCGATTTAAATGTTCAGAACCTCCCAGCCCAAAACCGCAAAAGGACTTTCAGGGTTGCGGCAATTATTTTGGGCAGTGCATTTGTTTTTTTGATAATTCTGGGGGCAGTTGGCTATTATGTTGGCAAAAGGTACCTTGATGAAAACTTCAAAACACAAACAAACCAAACCCTTCTGACAGAATCATGGAAAGAAGTTCAGATCGGGAAATCGGATCTTCAGCTTAAATTGCCTTTTGCTCTTGAAAAACAGGAAATACCACTGCCTGAAGCTGCTAAAAACATGATTGACACCATGGAATCCTATTCTCATCTATCGGATAATGGATTTAAAGTAATGGTTTCGGTAGCAAATTATAAGGAAGGAATTGAAACAAACCTAGATGGAGCTGTCGCCGGATCCATCGGAGAAATGCAAAAAATGCAGGGAACAAGCGATTTTAAATGGAACAGAACCGATACCCTAATTGGTTCTCTAAAAGGTGCGATGTCTGTTGTAAACTTTAAATTGCTTACATATCCTATGGAAGTAAAACTTCTAACTGTTTGCAACAAGAACATTCTTTACCAGATTTTTACACAATACAGCGAAGATGATGAAACGGGCAAAAAAGCTTCGGAAAGAATTATTTCCTCAGCAACTATAAAGAAAAACTAGCTGGTGAGATCGGTGTAACAAAAGCGATCGTAGCGGATCACCTGCTCTCCTTTTTCCCATTTAACCGGACTTGAAAATAATGGCCCGTCGAAAACAAACGTGTGAAACTCGCCATTTTCCCCACAAGGATCAACATTAACGGGTAAATCGCCCAGCAGATCCATATTGTAGGAGAGGCCCGAAAATTCTTTCGGAAGCACATTTAAATCCACACAGGTAATTACAGCTTTGAATCCGTCGCGGATAAACTTCAGGGCTACATTTGTGGTTGGCTCGTCCCACAAAGGAAACAAAGCTTTCATATTTTGCCGTGCCAGGTTTTCTTCCCTGTACTTTCTTATATCCTCGAGAAAAAGATCGCCAAAAACAACGGTGTCAATTCCCCTCTTTTGCATTTTAGTCAGGAATTCGCTCATGATTTGTCCATATTCCTCGTTTGAACATGGGTCGGGAATATAAATCTTATGCAAAGGCAACCGGAGTGATTCGGCCTGTTTATCAAGAAGTTCTTCGGTAAAACCATGCATGGCAACTCTGCCGTATTTTACATTGATGGTTGTAAACAGCTCAACTGGATGAAAGGATGTTTTGGTTATTTCGAACAGGGAAAGTGCACTATCTTTTCCTCCGCTCCATGAAAGTAATACAGGGATGTTATTTTGAGTCATCAAAAAAATAAAAAGCCAAAAATATAAAATTCCAAACACTATTGTCCGATTAAAATTTGAATGAGAATATAATTAATAGATTTCTCATTCCATTCGAAATGACAATGAAATAGTTAGATTATGGAGGAGGGTTAGTGGGCGGCTTCGCCGCCCACTAACCC
>JAJYAG010000294.1 GCA_021779665.1 Bacteroidota bacterium
GAAAGCCTGATAGCTTCACGGTTATTGAGGTTGAAACGTGCAAAAGCTCCAAAAGCCGGTGATTGCCGGTAAAATTGGCGGGAAGGATTTATATCTCCTAAATAGTAAGATAAACCGGCGTTTGCTCCAACATCAAAATACTTTTTCTGTGCCGGGAGATTAGATAATGACAGAATAAGGAAGAAAAATAAAAAGGTTGTTCTCATTATCTGTTTCTCCCCGGGCGAGGTCTTCTGACCAAAAATTGCGGAATACCCCTCCGGTCGGTGTTAAGTTTATAAACAGCCTGGAATACGCCAAAGTAATATGTGTCATTGGCTTTGGAGAATTGGGTAGATATCCCGTCCAGATAATCTGAAAAAACAAATCGGCGGCCAAATTCAAATCCTAACGACCAGTTTTTATCTATAGCATATTTCACACCCAGCCCAATAGGCAGTATTACTGAAAATTTTCCATATCCGTCAATTGTTTCTACTGAAGCAGCTGTTTTACCGTGCAGGTCTAATTTGGGATTAAATATAACGCCGCCCATACCTGCAAATCCATAAGCACTAAAAACCGTAAAGTTATTAACCATCCCTCTTCGGCTATATAACCTGGAAGAAGACATGGTTCTTTCTTCACTTAAGAACGAATATTCCATCTGGAATGATGGTTCTATAATGCTGGTGGAAAATGTATAACCCCTGTTTTCAGCATTTTTAGAATTTTTGTCATCACCAACTCCTTTGCCGTAGATCAGATTGAACTTAACTGACCAGTCCTTTTGAATTTTGTAGCGAGCTCCGGCGTACAATGAATATCTGGTTTCGTTAATTCTTATATCTTTTAACCCAAACAGATTATTGGCATCGGCAGTTCCACCAATATCACCATAAATATTTGTTGAACCTACCCCAAAAAGAACTTCGTACCTTTTTAGTTTCCAGCGTTGAGAAAACCCTGTTAATGTAATTGCCAAGAAAACAATTACGAGTATTCCTTTTAGCTTCATATGTTTATATATTTTTCAATTACAAAAGAATGCATTTTTTTTGAATATTTAACAGTTCAAAATCTAATTCCTTTTATCGGCTCCCCACATCAGTTTATTTCTTAAAGTTGAGAAAAAGTCTATAGACTCTAATTTAATAAGATTTATTTGAAACGGAGACTTTTTAATTGTAATTTCTGTTCCTATTTCAATTATAGCCGAACGGGAATCCATCGTAAGATTGTAGTTGGAGGTTCTTCCTTCAACTTTAAGCTTCAGGATACTGGTGTCGGGTATTATAATTGGCCGTACGTTCAGGTTATGAGGTGCAATGGGCGAAATTATGAAATTTCGGGAATCAGGAGTTACTATCGGCCCTCCAACACTGAGAGAATATGCAGTTGACCCTGTTGGTGTTGCGATAATTAAACCATCAGTCCAGTATGAGTTTAAAAAAACATCATTAATATAGGTATGAATAGTGATAAGCGATGAAGAAGTTTTTTGGATGGTGAGCTCGTTTAGTGCAAATGCAAAATCACCGAATAAACATTCCTCGCAGTAAAGACCAACCAGTGAACGTGGCTCGAGAATGTAATTTCTGTTTAACAGTTCTTTAATCGCATTATCAATATCGTTAGAGGAAATATTAGCCAGAAAGCCTAATCGACCGGAGTTGAACCCTACAATGGGAATTCCGCTGTCTCTTACTAATGTCACCGATTCCAGAAAAGTGCCATCGCCGCCGATACTTATCAAACAGTCGAGGTCTTTGGGTAAATCGGCGCTGCTGGTAAAGTATTCCTTAAACTGGAATGCGTATTTCTTTTCCTGAACAAGAATCTCTGAAAAAGCTTTGTGGATAGAAATGGAGACATCTTCTCTGGAAGACAAACATTTCAAAAGATGATAAATTACGGCATCGAAACTTTCGTTAAATCTGTTACCAAACAGGCCAATCTTCATTTTAAAATATTTAATACCTATATATTCAGAAAATGCATAAACTGTTCGAAACGGTTTGAATAAATCGCATCCATTTCATTGTCTTCCATATACGAAGCCTTAATATTATAGTCGTAACGGTTAAAGGTTTGAATTACAGATGTTACATCTATTCTGTTCAGTTTTAATGTCAGTTCGAGTTTTGTCGAATCGGGAGGCGATGTAATATACATGCTGAGTATTTTACAGTCGTTACCCTCAACAATTTGTGATATCTGGGTAAGGGAATAATCGTTCAGATTAAGCTCAAGTACAATAATTCCTCCGGGTTGTTTTACAGCCGTAAGTTCACCAAAAGAGTAAAGGAGTCGTTGTGAGGTGACGAGCCCCAGATAATTTTTCTTATGATCCAATACCGGAACACAAGTCAGCTGAAGTTTCGAAGAAAGCTCGATAATTTCGTAAATGTGTTGATCTTCGAATACATAAGGACTAAAAAGAGAGAGATTGTGATTACCAATAGGTTCATCGGCCGAATTTAAGTTGTAAATATCTTTATCGGCTATTAATCCCAGAAACTCTTCGTTATTTACAATGGGTAAATGCGAAATACGGAAAATGTCCATCCAGTATAACGCTTTAACGCCAGTATCAGAGGTTCTTAAAGCAGGAATTACATCGGAAATTAAATCTTTTGCCAGCATATTTCGCGAATAATTATTAAAAACCTATTAGCTTTGTCTAATAAAACTAAAGATTTACACCATTTATTGTTTACACCTAAAAGCATGACCAGATTAAGCGTAAATATAAACAAAATTGCAACAATTCGGAACTCCCGCGGCGGGAATGTTCCAAATGTGTTGGACGCTGCTATAAATTGTCAGACTTACGGAGCTCAGGGAATCACTGTTCATCCGCGTCCCGACGAACGTCATATCAGGTATGCCGACGTAAGGGAAATTCGTCCGCATGTTTATACCGAGTTTAATATTGAAGGAAATCCCAATAAAAAATTCATCGATCTGGTTCTCGAGGTGAAGCCTGAGCAGGTAACGCTGGTACCGGATGCTCACGATGCCGTAACATCAAATCAGGGATGGGATACAGTAAAACACCTGAATCATTTGACCGATCTGGTTAAGGAATTTCAGAAAAACGGTATTCGTACCTCCATTTTTGTGGATCCTATTCCGGAAATGGTTGAAGGTGCAGCCAAAACAGGCACCAATCGTATTGAACTTTACACTGAGCCATATGCCACCTTATTCCCAAAAGATAAGGTTAAAGCGGCTCAACCTTATATCGAATCGGCAAACCTTGCCAAAAAACTTGGAATGGATATCAATGCCGGCCATGATCTGAACCTGGTGAACCTGAAATATCTTGTTACTGAAATTCCTTTTATTGCCGAAGTTTCTATTGGACATGCGCTTATTTCGGATGCGCTTTATTTTGGTTTGGAAAATGTAATCAGGAGATATCTGAAGGAACTGGAGAATACCTGAGAATAGTCGTAAGTTTTTTGTCGTAAGTCGTAAGACTAATACAAATCCATAGAATGAAGCTTAATACCAGAATTATAGGCGAGGGGAGCGATTTAATTATTCTGCACGGTCTTTATGGATCGGGGGATAACTGGTTGACATTTGCCCGTCAGTTGGCAGGGAATTTCAGGATTCATCTGCCCGATCAGCGAAATCATGGCAATTCGCCTCACCATCCGGAGCATAGTTATAAAGCAATGGTAGGCGATTTGGTTGAATATATTTCAGAACAGAATATTCAGCACCCTGTAATTCTGGGTCATTCCATGGGTGGCAAAACTGCCATGTGGCTTTCAATAACCCATCCCGAAATTGCTTCCAAACTGATTGTGGTGGATATTTCGCCGGTAAGTTATGCGAAGGTTATGAATCCTTCCGTTTTGATAGAGCAGCATCTGAATATTGTCAGTGCAATGCGATCCATAGATCTTACCTCCGTAAAAACCCGCT
>JAJYAG010000158.1 GCA_021779665.1 Bacteroidota bacterium
CGATCTTCTGGTGGGACGATACGCTGCATGCCGAAATCAGGCGTTGCGCTGCCAATAAGCATCTCTTTGCCTTCCATGTGTGCGACTGGAATGTTCCAACGGTTGACTTCCTGAACGATCGAGGTCTGATGGGAGATGGTTGTATCAACGTCCGGGAGATCCGCTCCTGGGTGGAAGAAACAGGCTTTAACGGTTATAACGAGGTTGAAGTTTTCTCCGATAAATACTGGGCTACGGACCAGAAGGCCTACCTCGAAAAAATAAAATATGCTTATTTAAATTACACATAGATCGACAGACTATCAAAAAATGGTGTTTTGTTTTTGCTGCCGACCGAGGACTTTTAAAATATTTCAAATAAATAAAATATGACTATTCACAAGATTGGAATTATCATGAACGGCGTAACAGGCCGGATGGGGACAAACCAGCACCTGATGCGTTCTATCGTTGAAATCATCAAGCAGGGCGGTGTTCAGGTGTCACCTTCTGAATTTATAATGCCCGATCCCATTCTGGTGGGCCGCGACGAAATCAAACTTCGCAAGCTTGCGCAGATGTCGGGTGTAGCCAAATGGACCACCAACCTCGACGAGGTGATGAAGAGCCCTGATTATCAGATTTATTTTGATGCGCAGACAACAGGTCGCCGGGCCGACGCTGTTAAAATGGCCGCTAAAGCCGGTAAGCACGTGTATTGCGAAAAACCTGTAGCGGTGGATACAAAAACAGCGCTCGAACTTTACCGCGTTTGCGAAGCGGCCGGGGTAAAACACGGCGTGGTTCAGGACAAGCTTTGGCTTCCCGGACTTATGAAGTTGAAACGGCTGATGGAAAATGATTTCTTTGGAAAGATACTCTCAGTGCGCGGTGAATTTGGCTATTGGGTTTTTGAGGGATTTAACGTGCCTGCGCAGCGCCCAAGCTGGAATTACAGGAAAGAAGATGATGGCGGAATTATTGTCGATATGCTTTGCCATTGGCGTTATGTGCTCGACAACCTCTTTGGAAATGTAAAAGCGGTGTCGTGTATTGGCGCCACGCATATTCCCGAGCGTGTCGACGAAAAAGGTAAAGTTTATAAATGTACTGCCGACGACGCCGCTTATGCCACATTCGAGCTCGAAGGTGGTGTAATTGCTCATTTCAATTCATCGTGGGTAACGAGGGTGCGTCGCGACGATCTGCTTACCTTACAGGTTGACGGTACCAGGGGATCGGCTGTAGCCGGCTTACGCGAGTGCTGGACACAGCATTACGGCAACACGCCAAAACCGGTGTGGAACCCCGATGTTCCCAATCCCATTAATTTTTACGAAGGCTGGTCGAAAGTTCCCGATCAGGAATTTTTCGATAATGCCTTTAAGGTGGAGTGGGAGCTCTTTTTGAAACATGTTGTTAAAGGCGATCCGTTTCGCTGGACCATGCTCGAAGGTGCCAAAGGTGTTCAACTTGCCGAAAAAGGCCTTGAGAGCTGGGCAAAACGGTGCTGGGTTGATGTTCCTGAATTAATTTAACCGATGAGTAAAGTTGCACTTATAACCGGCGGTTCGAGAGGTATTGGCCTCGGAATTGCCACAGAACTTGCCAAAGCCGGGTTCGATCTCGCCATTAACGGCATGCGCGAGGAGTCATCTATAAAAAATGTCCTCCGGAATCTGGAAGAATACGAAGTCAAAGTAGCTTATTTCCGTGGCGACGTTTCAAAAAAGGACGACCGGCAGGCTATGGTTGATGCTGTTATAAAAACATTTGGGAAAGTTAACATTCTAATCAACAATGCTGGTATTGCTCCGCCCGAAAGAAAAGACATACTCGAAGCTACAGAGGAAAGCTTTGACCATGTTTTACATGTGAACCTCCGCGGTCCTTATTTTCTAACACAAATGGTCGCAAACCGAATGATTTCGCTGAAGAAACAAACTCCGGAGGAATTCTTCTGTATTATCAATGTATCTTCTGTTTCAGCTTCGGTAGCTTCAGTAAACAGGGGCGAATACTGTATTTCGAAGGCCGGAATTGCCATGGCAACCAGGTTATGGGCAGCCCGTCTGGGCGAATTTGGAATTCCGGTGTACGAGATCCAGCCTGGGGTGATCCGTACCGACATGACTGCCGGTGTTCAGGAAAAGTACGATCGCCTTTTCCAGAGCGGATTGGCAATTCAGCCACGATGGGGCGAACCTTCGGATATTGGCAAAGTGGCTGTTGCAATGGCTACCGGAAGCATGCCATACTCTACCGGTCAGGTGGTGATGGTCGATGGTGGAATGACCATTGGACGGCTGTAAATTTGAGGATTTTATAAGAAAAGGGCTGACAGGTTTAAAACTTCAGCCCTTTTTCATTTTACTTAGCAAGGAATGCAAGTATCTCCTCCATGAAAGCTTCACTGTCTTTGCCCCAGTATTTCGAATCGGAAGGATTTGAACCACTGAATCTTTCTCCGTCCTTTCGGCCTAATAATAACCCGGCCATTCCTTCGCTCATAAGAATAATCTTTCCTTTCCCGGTATTTTTATAGGCGCAGTGGATGTAGTTACCTTCATCGTAAACACGACTGATAACTTCACCCCCTGTAATGGAACGACCACCACTATAAGGTAATTCTCTTCGTGTTTTGCATATATTACTTTTTTCGGCAATCGCTCCACAGTTATGTCTTGCGGGAATATCACCCGTAAATTCAATGCCGAAAGGCTTCACAATGTCGTTGACTCCGACCTCTTCAAGTTTGGTTCTTCGCTCTTCATCGAAAATAAGCAGCATGGAACCACCCTGGTTCAGGTATTTTATTATTGTCTCTTTTTCGGTTGTTGTAAATGGCTTTGTTGGAGCGAATAAAATAAGAGCATGAGTACCCGACAAAACTGAGTCGGTTATTGATGTCTGCGAAAGATTAATAGTAACCTTGGTTTTAGCCGGCAATAACCCTTGAAATGTTTGTGCATTTTTGGGATTTTGTCCGTGAAACGTATCAAAAACCATAATTTGCGATTGTTGGGCCTTGAGCAAAAAAGTTGGACCTAAAAACACATATAGGATCAGCAATGTTTTTACAAGATTCTTATGAAAATTAAATTGTTTTTCCATTTTTTTGAGTTTAAGATTTGTATGGCAAAGTTAATTTAGGTTTACTTTGCGATTGGTTTCAAACAGAACGCAAAAGGCGTTCAAAAAACATTCAAATTGAAAAATGCAGTGATATAGCATAAAATGAGCAATCCACATTCTGCTTATATTATCCGTTGCCTTGAACTTATTGAGGAAAAACTTCAATGGGGTTCGGCACATGGATGGAAACAACGCGATTTTGAACAATTAAGTGATCTTATTTTCGAAAAAACAGGAACCCGGCTTAGCCTCTCAACACTTAAACGGATTTGGACGGGAACCTTTTCCAGTGCTCCACAACCAGCAACTCTTAATGCATTGGCCTTATTTATCGGATTTGAAAGCTGGAACCATTTCAGGGCATCGGTTGGTAATGGAGAGAAGAAAGTTGATAATGTAAAGTCTCGCAAAAGCTGGAGTCGCAAAAAAATAATTACCCTGATTGCTCTTCCTTTAATTGTTGGTGTTGTAACAGTTGTTGTTTTCACTTTAGGTTTCAGAGCTGGTGATAACTCAGATGAAAATAAAGTACCTTTCACTCATAAGATACTATCAAGCGGAGTGCCCAATACGGTTGTTTTTTCTTTTAATCTGGACAGTATAAGTGCCTCCAGGTTTTATTTTCAGCAAACATGGAACGATAAAACCAGAGTTTCAATACCTTCCAGAAGTAATAACTACACAAGCATTTATTATTACCCAGGTTACCATACAGCAAAGCTTTTTGCCGGCAATAAAAAAATTGCTGAAGAAAAAGTACTTATAAAAACAAAGGGGTGGGAAGCCATGGCTTATGCCGACACTCCTCTCAAAATGCCTGCATATTTGAGCGACAGCATTAACGACGGTTTGCTTTATATTCCTGTTGAGGCTATTGAAAGAAAAAAGGGTGGTATTACAAAAGGAGAGTTTTGTGTAAGATTTTATAACATCGGGACTTTCGATTCCATATCTGCTGACGACTTTGAACTCACCGCCAGATTGAGAAACGATATTGAACATGGTGGTCTGACCTGCCAGGATGTTCGGTTTTTTATTTTTGGCGAACAGAAAATGATGGTTATACCATTCAGTTCTCCCGGATGTGTGGGTAACCTGAATTTGTCTGTTTCAGATACATACATTGCGGGTCAGAACAACGATCTTTCAGCTTTAGGAATAAACTTGTCCGAATGGCAGAATATAAGTTTAACTGGCCACCAGAATACCTTAAGTATTGTTACCAACAAAACATCTTTAAAAGCATCCTACAAGAAAGCCATGGGTAAACTAATGGGGATAATGATCGAATTTAAAGGGTCGGGAGCATTGGATTCGGTTGTATTGAAAAGCAAGGCAGGAGATCCGGTTCATAGATGGGAATTTTAATTTGGATGGTTTTTGTTGGCAACACAATGACATAAAAAATCCCCGGGCAAATCACCCGGGGATTTTTTTATGTCATTGAATACTGAATCTACTTACTACTTACTACTTACTACTTACGACTTTCTTCTACAAATTTGCTCCACCCTGGTATCTGTTCCTGTGCTGTTGGCCCATTCCATTGCCACGGCCCTGACCCTGGCCTTTGCCCATTCCCTGACCCATGCAAGGACAATTACCTCTTTTCATACCTTGCCCTTTATGCATACCCTTACGTCCGGCATGGTTGTCGAACCAGAGTTTCTGTTCATCGTTCAGAAGAGCGCGTACTTTCTGGTGTGTAGCTGACATTTTCTTCATCATCTGGTTCTGAACTTTGCTAATCTCATCAATGTTGGCATCAATTGCTTTCTGGTCGGGTTTTTCGGCGGTGGAAAGCGTTTTTTGCTTTGCTTTTAATTCACCCATCTGGTTCCGGAGTGCCTGCACTTCTTTCATGTGAGCTACATGGATGTCTTTAATCTTAGTTTTCTGGTCCTCAGTCAAACCAGGAATACCAGGTGTAAAATCGGCTCCTGCTCTCGGACCTCTTGGTCCCTGCTGAAGATTGGCTTGTGATAAAACATTGCCCGAACTTGCAAGCAACAGAACTATTGCTATGATTGCAGAAAAATGTGATGTTTTCATGTGTTTTTGTTTTAATGTTACATCTGTTTGACACAAGCACTTCAATATTCCTTCAGAAAATTTTAAAATAAATTGATTTTGTCCGTTTTCTAAGGCTTTCATCAATCCTAAAATCAAAAATGGCTCTTCTTGTGAAGAAAAAATGTTTGAGGCTTTTAGGATTGAATTGAAAAAATTCATAACTACGCAAATTGAACAGCTAAACTATCTAAAAACAAAACAATGAATTCCGGTGCTTCAACTTCTGTTTTCCCCGATTCCAAAAGCCATTACGATATTCTCGACGGCTTACGCGGTGTTGCCGCAGTAATGGTGGTTATGTTTCACATTTTCGAAACGCATACTGGCGGTAATCATCTTATCCAGTGGATTAACCATGGCTACCTTGCGGTCGATTTCTTTTTTGTACTCTCGGGGTTTGTAATCGGCTACGCTTACGACGACCGCTGGGGCAAAATGACTATCGGAGGCTTTTTTAAACGTCGTTTAATACGTTTACACCCCATGATTATTATGGGAACGTTAGTTGGTGCAATTCTTTTTTATTTTCAGGATGGTGGATACTTCGCCGGTATTAGCGAAGTTCCGGTATGGAAAATGTTATTGGTGATGTTGCTGGGTTTTACCTTATTACCATTGCCCAAGGCCTGGGATATTCGCGGCTGGGTTGAAATGCACCCCCTCGACGGACCCGCCTGGACGCTATTCTTCGAGTATATTGGTAATATTTTATATGCCCTTTTTGTAAGGAAATTCTCAAATACATTGCTGGCCATTTTCGTGTTTATTTTTGGCGCAGCGCTTATTCATCTGGCCGTATCAAGTCCAACAGGTGATGTTATTGGCGGATGGGCGCTCGACGGCACCCAGTTGCGCATTGGGTTCACACGTTTGCTGTATCCCTTCTTTGCAGGTTTACTGCTCTCACGTATGGTTAAATTAACTTACATTAAAAATGCGTTCCTCTGGTGCAGTTTGCTCATAATTGCTATCCTCGCATTTCCGCGTGTTGGCGGAGCTGAGAACCTCTGGATGAACGGTCTTTACGATTCACTGGTCATTATTTTCTTATTTCCGCTTATTGTCTATATGGGCGCAAGTGGCGAAGTAAAAGGTAAGTTTGCAACGAAGCTGTGCAAATTCCTGGGCGATATCTCTTATCCTATTTACATAACCCACTATCCGATTATTTATGTATACACCGGCTGGGTAACCGAGAAGAACATTCCTTTTAGTGAAGCTTACCCGCAAGCTATATTGGTGTTAGTCTCGAGCATTGTGCTGGCTTATGCGTCATTAAGGCTTTACGATATACCTGTAAGGAAATGGCTTACAAGGCGTTTTATGTCGAAGAAAGCAGGATGATTTTGTTGCAAACCGTTAAATGAAACAGTTTCTTATAATAGTTACTTTTTTTACTTTACTGATACAGGAAGGTTTTTCTGCCGGAAATGGCTTTGGTACTGTTTCAGGCGGAGATACCCTTGTTAAAAAGAGAAAGTATCATGCAACCCGTATCACTGCTCCTCCGGTAATTGATGGCGCTTTAAGCGACAACTGCTGGAAACAGGGCGAGTTTCAGAGTGATTACACCCAGTATGTGCCGGTTTATAATGCGCCCCCATCTGTTAAAACCGAAATTAAAGTTCTTTACGACGACAAAAACGTTTATGTAGGGATCCGTGCCTTTGATGATATGACCAAAGTGAGCAAAAGAATAGGCCGGCGTGACGATTTCGAGGGAGATATTCTGGGAGTGCAGTTCGACAGCTATTTTGATCATCGCACCGCTTTTGAGTTTGATATCACTGCAGGTGGTCAGAAGCTCGATGTACTTGTTGGAAACGACGGCTGGGACGTAAACTGGAATGCTGTCTGGTACGGAAAAGTTGCCTATGAAGATTCGGCGTGGACTGCCGAGTTACAGGTTCCTTTAAGTCAGCTGAGATACAGCGACGCCAATGAGCAGGTGTGGGGTTTTAACTCCTGGCGGTATATTCATCGGCTTCATGAGGAGAACCACTGGAATCTTGTTGCCAACGATGGTACAGGCCTGGTTTATACATTCGGGGAAATACACGGTTTACAAGGTCTGAAAAAGGCCCGTCGTATGGAACTTACGCCTTACCTTTCGGGGAAATATACCACCTCTAAGAAACAAGCCGGGAACCCTTTTGCAACCGGTGGCGATTTTAAACCTCAGATAGGCCTGGATGCGAAGATTGGAATCACAAACAATTTTACACTCGATGCTACTATCAATCCCGACTTTGGACAGGTTGAAGCCGACCCTTCGGTGATGAACCTCACTGCTTTTGAAACTTTTTTTGAAGAGAAAAGGCCTTTTTTCCTTGAAGGCAAAAATATTTTCGACTTCACTTTCGATAACGATCTGTTATTCTATACGCGCCGCTTAGGTCATGCACCCTCGTACAGGCCGGGATACGACACTTTGAGGATTCCCGATCAAACCACTATTGGCGGAGCTTTTAAGTTATCGGGCAAAACTTCAGGAGGCCTTTCGGTCGGGATTATCGAGTCGGTCACTGCTGAAGAAATGGCCGAAATACATAATAATAACATCGATTCACGACAGGTGGCAGAGCCGCTCTCGAATTATTTTATCGGCCGTTTCCAGAAAGATTACGACAGAGGAAATACCATTATCGGTGGTATTCTTACCCACTCTCATCGTTTTATCAATAAGGATTATCTCAACTTTTTATCGCGCAATGCTTTAACCTATGGACTTGATTTTACGAGATACTGGGACGACCGTAAGTATTTTTTCGAGCTGAAAACCGTAGGAAGCAACATCAATGGCGAAAACGATGCCATCAGCAGGTTGCAGACGTCATCCGCCCGTTATTATCAGCGTCCCGATGCAGAAACTATCCTCTACGATACTTCACGTACATCATTGAGCGGAGAAGGAGCGTCTTTTAAAGCAGGGAAATGGAGCAAGGGTCACTGGCGTTACAGCGAAGAGGTGAATTTTCGTTCACCGGGGCTGGAGTTGAACGACCTTGGTTATATGACCATTTCGAACATCGTCAAAAACAACACGAACATCTCCTGGGTCGAAAAAGAAAAAGCCTGGTTATTTAAATATTACAACATCACCATTCTGCAGCAAAATGCCTGGAATGCACAGGGAAACAGCCTGTTTTCGACAGTAAACATATCTTCAGGCGGCGAGTTTCTCAACAGCTGGTTTGTTCAACTGGATGGTCAGTATAAATTCAGAACCATCGACGAACGTATTCTGAGAGGCGGCCCGGGGATGAAGATGCCAGACTTACTGGAGGTGGCCGGAATGCTGAGAACCAATTCATCCAAACAATTGTATTTTAACCTGCACGGAAGCTATGGAAGCTGGTCCGAAGGAGACTCCTACAGTTATGCGGTAAATGCACAGGTGAATTACAGACCTGTTTCTAATCTTTTGTTTTCCCTGCAGTCGACTTTTCAAAAGAATATAGACGATTTGCAGTACCTGGACCGATACAGCAAAGCAGGGAATACTTACAATTATTTGCTGGGAAGGATTGATAACAGAAATCTGGGTCTGACCTTCAGGGTGGATCTGGCCTTAACACCTGAATTTACACTTCAGTATTATGGAAGTCCGTTTGTTTCCCTTGGGAAATATACAAACTTTAAAAAGGTTGTTAATCCGCTCGATGCCGGGTATAATAAAAGGTTTAAACTCTTGGAGCCTGTAAAAAGTGAAAATGAATACCAGTTTACTGATAGCGACGATGGTGTTTCTCATGCCATTGCAAGTCCAGACTTTAATTTTCACCAGTTCAGGAGCAATCTGGTTTTACGATGGGAATTCAGAGCCGGTTCGGCGCTATACCTTGTATGGGCGCAGGACAGAACCGCTTATGAGCCATCAGGACCTTTCGATTTTGGCAAAGGTTTTAATAAAATGGCCGATTTATATCCCAATAATGTCTTTATGGTTAAGTTTAGTTACTGGCTGTCGAATTAGGGCCTGGAATAATACCAAATGAGATTTTTGGGTACTCTGTATCTTCAAATCCTGCCGAAAGTCTTTTTTCTCCCCGTAAATTTTCATTTACTTGGCACATCTAAATTTTAAGTCTATGTTCAGAGGTTTCTTACTTTTCCTGTTGCTAACTGTTCAGGTTAGTTTTGCCCAAGTGTCAAATAAACATATTGTTACTCACAACCGGGCCACCATTGTTTGCAATCCATCCACTGGTACCAGGTCTTTTGTGAAATGGGGCGTGTTTCCTTCTGAAAAGGAATCAGTGCGAAAAGTAGTTATGCATCTCACGCTTGGCAGTCCCGACAGCTTACCTACCGCTCACTGGGATTACCTGGACCGCATCAATCTGCTGCGAAAAGGTGGCGCGAATGGTAAATCGTTAAATTACGAGCTTGGCCGCATGCTTACTCCTTACGGAAGTATTTACGGAAAAGGCTGGAGCTGGAAATGGGATGTAGACGTTACCGACTTTGCACCTTTTCTGCGCGACAGTGTTGAAATTGAATATATCCATACCGGTTACGAAACTCCAACGCTGGGATGGGCGCTCACCATCGATTTCGAGATAATCACAGGTCCTCCTGTTTTACAATATCTGGGTATGACACCTCTCTGGAATGCCGGTTACAAGTATGGCGATCCCAAGGAAAAGATTGAAGACAATATTCTTCCGGTGAACTACGAAAATGCGCCGGGTGCAGGTCTTAACCGCATCCGTATTCAGCATACAGGTCATGGGATGGACAGACCAAAGAACTGCAGCGAATTCTGTTCGCGCTGGCGGATCCTGAAAGTTGACGGCAAAGTTGTCGATCAGCGGAATATGTGGAAGGACTGTGGCTGTAATCCGTTATATCCGCAGGGTGGCACCTGGGTTTACGATCGGGCTTACTGGTGCCCCGGCGATTTGCAACGTCCCGATATTATTGATGTTGCAACAACGCCCGGAAAACATACCGCTTCTCTGGAGCTTGAGCCTTATACGGCAACAGAAAATGTTCAGGCTGTGGAGCAGATTTCAGCTTATATGTTTCAGTATTCAAAGCCATTGCAGAAAACAGATGTGGCTATCGAAAAAATAATGGTTCCAACCAGCGAACAGCAGTTCTTCAGGCTCAATCCAGCCAGCTTTCATCCGCGGATCGTTATCCGGAATCTTGGATCGGAACCGCTGAAGTCGGTTACAATAACTTACGGCACCAGTGGTTTTGCACGCGAAACGTATCAGTGGAAAGGCTACCTGCAGTTTAATCAGTTTGCCGAAGTAATTCTTCCCGGAGATGTAAAATGGAAAGACGGCGAAAATACTTTTTCAGTTTCTTTAAATAAACCCAATGGGAAAAGCGATGCATGGAACGGCGATAATCAGATGACTTCAACGTTTAAAGCCCCAGAGAAATATCCCACCGAGTTTGTACTTCAGTTTAAAACCAACAGCCGGCCTAAGGATAACAATGTCTTTCTTGTGAAGTCGAATAACGATACGGTTTTTGTAAAATCAGCCGCTCAACTCGACAGCAACAAAATTTACATGGATACGCTGCGGCTTGCTGCCGGAAAGTACGAAATTCACCTGACCGACACTGCCGGCGACGGACTTGAATTCTGGGCCGAACCTCAGAATGGAAACGGCTACCTGCGCATTTTCGACCTGAAAGGCAATTTGCTGCATGCTTTCGAGAGTGACTGTGGTAACGGTGAAATGCTGAGCTTTACAGCAACACCCGATTTCGTTACCGACACCATAACTCCCAAATACGCCTTTTCGCTTTATCCGCGGTATGTTACAAAGGATGCCGAGTTGGACATCGTCTCCAACCGCACCGGAAATGTAACGGTTCAGATTACTGTCGGTGGTGTATTGTTCGAAAAGCACGAATATATGGGCATCAAAAATGCAACTTTTAACTATAATATGGAACATCTTCCGGCAGGAAGAATTGTGGTTGAGGTGCTGGTCGACGGTGTGAGTCAATTCAAAGGACGGGTAAATAAAAGGGCGACGCGGTAAAGGCTGAATGTTTGTTAATCTTTATAAGTTTTTTGCAACCCTGGTATAAAATATCCGTAATTTCTAACTAATTTTAGTAGGGGGTGCATAACTTTATTTCATGAGGACGCAGCATAAACTCTTTTTAATTCTCTTTCTCAGCTTTTTTATCATTGTAATTACTATTCTGTTTGTATTTCATTTTCAACGCGATCAGAAAAGAATGCTAAGTGAGTCGTATGCTGTGCAGCTCGAAAAAAATATTAACGATCTGTTAGTTCTGAATTCAGGAACCTTGCACCAGGTTGCAAACGACTATACTTTCTGGGACGAAATGGTAAATTTCCTTCACACTCACGATAAAAAGTGGGCTAACGAAAACATCCATACTATGATGGTAAATTTCAAAGTGGATGCAGTATGGGTTTTCGATTCAGCCAGAAATAACTTCTACTCCGAGCAATATGAAAACATTCCCTTGAACCTGAATTTCTCAGATTCAACGCAGATGTTTAATTACTTACATTTCAACAGGTTTATAAAAACACATGTCGCCATGGATTCATTGGTGGTCGAGATTATCGGAGCCACCATTCATCCAACCAACGATCCGGAAAGGATTACCGAACCCCGCGGTTATTTTTTACTCGCTAAAGTATGGAATTCCAACTACTTTCATTTACTTGAGAATATTACTCAGGGTGAACTTACATTTGTTAAAAATAAACCTTTTAAACCGCTGGAGTTAAAAAAGGGCTATGTGATGGCTTATAGTCCTGTTACCGATTGGAACAACAGAAATGTGGGTTTTATCCAGGTAGAAAAAAAACTTGAGGTGTTAGGCGATTACGAAAGGATATCCCAAAAGATGCTTTTCCTCATTATCATATCAGCTGTTTTGACGTTGGGTGCCTTTGCTTATTTTTCTTCATTATGGGTAAACAAACCTTTGCGCCTGATCGAAGAAATTCTGGTAACCACCGATTACAAAAAAGTGAGGCAGTTAAAGACATTCAGTCGTGAGTTCCGGCAAATAAGTCGTCTCATTTTTAAGTTCTTTAAAAATAATAAGGATCTGCAGGTTGCAATTGAGAAATCCCAAAAGGCCAATAAGCTTAAAACCGCTTTCCTTACAAATATGAGCCACGAGATACGGACACCCATGAATGGCATCATAGGTTTTTCGGAGCAGCTCATTAACTCGGACGAACATAGTAAGTTAAGAGATAAATACATAACCTACATCAGGCAAAGCTGTAACGATCTTCTTCATATAATTGACGATATTCTTGATATTTCTATGATTGAGGCTAATGAAGTCGTAATAAGGCATGAGTTCTTCTTTATTAAGGATTTTTTTGGGGAACTGAACAAGAGTTTTAAGCAAAAAATGTTGATGAATAAATCGAATCTGACACTACATTTTATTGAAACGCCCGATACTATACTGAGAGTTAATACCGATAAAAAATTATTGCATAAGATTCTCTCTCATTTACTGGATAATGCCTTAAAATTTACCGAGAAAGGTCATGTTGAAGTAGGATATTATCTGAAAGACGGGAGTGACCTTATTTTTTATGTAAAGGACACCGGCATTGGCATTGAACCGTCCAAGCTCGACATAATTTTTGACAATTTCAGGCAGGGAGATGAAACTATAACCCGGAATTTTGGCGGTAATGGGCTGGGATTACCTATCTGTAAAGGACTGGTAACCTTGCTTGGAGGTGAAATTTGGGTGAAATCGGAGTTTATGGCTGGGTCTACTTTTTTCTTTTCTATCCCTTACCGTTCGGAATAGCAGATGCTATTTTAATTCCGGCAAATTTTTCATGTACAACCTCTTTTCTTTATTCCTTTCTTTGTTTCATATTTGCAATAATACTGCTGAATAGGAGTTATTACTGAAAGCTTGAAACGTTATTGAATAATGCTTTGGATTAACAATCAATGGTGAAAAAAAAGAAGAAAAACGGTAAGTGGGGAAATAAAATTCTTAAGTATTTTATAGTTGTTCTTTTATCGGCGTTATTGCTGTTTGGTCTGCTGTTCGGTTTGGTTTATGCCGGACTTTTTGGAAGGCTCCCCGATAAAACAGAACTTACATCCATCAGCAACGAAGAGGCTTCTCTGGTGTATTCGTCCGATAATGTGATTATTGGGAAGTATTTTGCTGAAAATCGAACTAACGTTAAATGGGACGATATTCCCCAGCATCTTAAAAATGCTTTGATTGCTACAGAAGACCGACGTTTCTTTACGCACAAAGGTTACGATGCTTTCAGTTACATCAGGGTTTTTGTTAAAAGCATTCTGTTGCGCGACAACAGTGGGGGAGGAAGTACACTTACCCAGCAACTTGTAAAAAACCTTTATGGCCGTAAACGTTATGGTTTTCTTACCCTTCCGGTAAATAAAATAAAGGAGGCCATTATTGCTTCACGCATGGAGAAAATTTACAGCAAGGAAGAGCTTTTACTGTTGTATCTCAATTCAGTTCCGTTTGGTGAGGAAGTATATGGAGTGGAATCTGCTGCCCGAAGGTTTTTCAGCAAGTCGGCCAAGTCGTTAAAAATTGAAGAATCGGCAGTTTTGATAGGTATGCTCAAGGCAAATACCTATTATAACCCTGTATTGAATCCTGAAAATTCGAGAATTCGGCGTAATGTTGTTTTAAGCCTTATGGCTAAGGAGGGTTATATATCCGAAAAGAGGGCCGAAAGCTTAAAGAAGCTCCCTTTGAAAATAAATTACGAGATCACAAATGGTCAGCCTGCCGGTTACTTTGTACAGCAGGTGAAAATAAGAACAAAACATCTTCTTGATTCCATAAATGATGCAAATAGCAGTGAATACAATCTGGAAAAGGATGGCCTGAGGGTTTATACAACTCTGAATATGGAAATTCAGGAAATGGCAGTGAAAGCTGTCAAAACTCAGTTATCGGTAATGCAGGGCCTGTTGGATAAAGAGCTGGCCAGGCGAAAAGCTAAAACTGCCTGGCTTGCGAAGCAAAAAAGGCTATCGGACGATTACGCAAGTGACTCCAAGAAACGGAAGGTACGTTTATTTGACTGGAAAGGACCGCAAACCCAATATATAAGTAAGCTGGACAGTCTCTGGTACTATTATAAAATGCTGCATGCTTCGGTACTTATAACCAATCCTAAAAGTGGTGAGGTCATTACCTGGGTTGGTGGTAATAATTTCCAGAGTCTTCCTTTTGATATGGTTTTATCGCATCGGCAGGCAGCCTCAGCTTTTAAGCCGTTTTTATACATGACAGCCCTTCAGGATAGCATGGAGCCGTGTCTCTATCTTGAAAATACCAAAAATAAGTATGAAGGATACGAAAACTGGGAACCCGAGAATTACGACCGGTCGTCGACAGCCGACAGCACCGTTGCCATGTGGTATGCTCTGGCACATTCAATGAATCTGCCATCGGTGGATTTATATTTCAGGGTTGGAAAAGATAAGCTTTCCGAAACCTGTGAAGTTTTGGGTTTTCCAAGGTTTACGAACGATGCACCTTCTATTGCTCTCGGTACACTCGACCTGTCGCTTCTGGAGATGGTTCGAGCCTACGCGGCTTTTGCAAACCGGGGGTTGATGGCAGACTTATACATGATCAAAAAAATAACTGATTCAAAAGGGAAAGTATTGTATAAACATAAAACCACAGAGCCAACAAAGGTTTTTGAGGCCGAAAAATGTGATATGATAACTGCTATGTTGCAGCAGGTAATCAGTTCGGGTACCGGAGCAGGCATGCGCAGCAGGTTTGGAGTTCAATCGCAGCTTGCCGGTAAAACCGGAACCGCTCAGAATTATTCCGACTCCTGGTTTTTTGCCTATACTCCGGATGTGGTGATCGGAACCTGGGTAGGAGCAAGTTCTCCCGAGGTTCATTTTAACAGCCGCAATGGTTCGGGGTCCGCGCTTGCGATGCCTATTGCTGCTAATGTCCTTAAAAATATCGAAAACGATGGGCAATTAAAAAGTAAGTATCTCACTGGTTTTTCTATTCCCGAGGAAACCTATGCTTTTCTGGAGTGCCCTCCTTTCAGGGAAGTTGGCGTAAAAGGATTTTTTAACCGCCTGTTCGACACGAAATCTGATGAAAAGCGCGATACCGTTAAAAAGCGCGATAAAAAAGAAGAAGATGACGAGCCGGCTATTCGCTCGCTTATCCGTCGGTTATTTCAAAAGAAAAAGGATTAGATTGCTTTTTATTATATGTTACGGGTAACACTTTAGGTTACCCGTAACACATAAATTAAAGGCATCAGGCTTTAAAATAAGAAACAAGTTCCCTGAGCTGTTGCGCCTGTCCGGCCAGCTCTTCGGCGTTTGTAGCTAATTGTTCGCTCGACGCAGCATTCTGCAATGTAACACTGTTAAGCTGCTGAATGGCATTGTTTACCTGGTCCACACCATTGTTTTGCTCTACGCTGGCACTTGCAATCTCCTGAACCAGCTTCGTGGTATGCTCAACCTTTGGTATTGTTTCCTTCATAATTTCTCCGGCACCCGATGCCAGCTCATAACTTTGATTTGTTAAGCTTACAATTTCGTTAGCAGCTATTTTACTCCGCTCAGCAAGTTTACGCACTTCGGCCGCAACAACAGCAAAGCCTTTTCCGTGTTCGCCTGCACGGGCTGCTTCCACAGCGGCATTCAGGGCAAGTATGTTGGTTTGGAATGCAATATCGTTGATGACTCCAATTTTATCTGTTATGCTTTTTGTTCCGGTAACGGCATTATTGGAGCGTTTTGCAACATCTTCTATCCCCTTATTGGCCTCAATGGATGTCTTTTCTGTTAGCTTCGCATTTTCCAGATTCTGCTGGATATTAGCTGAAATTTCTTCCATAACCGACGAGACTTCTTCGACTGACGATGCCTGTTCGTTGGCGCTTTCGCTCAGCTGTTGAGAGGCATCGCTTATTTGCTGGCTTGCTCCTGCAATCTGATGGGTAGCCTGCTGGATGGAGGATATTATTTCCGTGAGTCTTTCTGTTAGGTGCTGAAATGCTTTTG
>JAJYAG010000159.1 GCA_021779665.1 Bacteroidota bacterium
GTTGAAATTCAGCATCAGGAAAAGAAACCTGTTACGGTTTACAACTATGCCTCTTCGATGCTTCATTTCGATGCCAAGCATTATTGGTTATCGCAATTCCATGGTGACTGGGCTGAAGAAATGAGGATGCAAGAAAGCGAACTCACCAGTGGAATTAAAGTTATAGATTCCAAACTCGGTACCCGTGCGCACATGTACCAAACACCGGTTTTTATGGTGTCGCTGAACAATAAATCGACCGAAAACGACGGTGAAGTAATAGCTGGTACTTTAGGATGGTCTGGTAATTTCCGCTTTGTTTTTGAAGTGGACGAAAAAGGATCGTTACGGGTAATCTCGGGAATCAATCCGTTTGCTTCGGAATATAGTCTAAACCCCGGACAATCATTTGTTACTCCTTCCTTTATTTACACTTACACACAGCAAGGGAAAGGACAGGCAAGCCGCAATTTGCACAAGTGGGCAATCAAATACGGAATTATGGATGGAGATAAACCCCGTTACACTTTGCTCAATAACTGGGAAACCACTTATTTTAAATTCGACGAACCCAAACTGAAAGAATTGCTGAATGACACCAAAAGTCTGGGTGTTGACCTCTTTTTACTCGACGATGGATGGTTTGCAAATAAATATCCACGCGACCACGACCGCGCGGGTTTGGGCGACTGGCAGGAAAACAAGACCAAACTTCCCAGTGGTATTGGTTATTTGGTAAAAGAGGCCGAAAACACAGGTGTAAAATTCGGTATCTGGATTGAACCCGAAATGGTAAACCCCAAAAGTGAGCTGTACGAAAAACATCCCGACTGGATATTGAAACTCCCGAACCGTCCGGAACATTATTACCGCAACCAGCTGGTGCTCGATTTAACAAATCCTGAGGTTCAGGAATTTGTTTTCAAACTGGTGGATGATATGATGCAGAAGAATCCCCAGATTGCCTTCTTCAAGTGGGACTGCAACCGCATGATGACAAACACCTATTCGCCTTACCTGAAAAATCAGCAGTCGCATGTTTATATCGATTATGTAAAAGGTCTCTATAAAGTTCTGGATCGCCTTCGCCAGAAATACCCCCATTTGCCCATGATGCTCTGCTCCGGTGGCGGCGGCCGCGTGGATTATGGTGCTATGAAATATTTCACCGAATTCTGGGCCAGCGACAATACCGATCCTATGGAAAGAATTTATATCCAGTGGGGTTACTCAAATTTCTTCCCTGCAATTTCGGTTTGTAACCATATTACCTCATGGGGAAAGCAACCGCTTAAGTTCCGCACGGATGTTGCCATGATGGGCAAAATGGGATATGATATCCCTGTGAAGGAACTAACTGCCGACGAGCTTAAATTTAGCCAGGAAGCAGTTGTCAATTACAAACGGTTAACGGATGTGATATGGCATGGCGATCTTTACCGCCTCGTTTCTCCATACGATGAAAACCGCGCAGTTTTAATGTACGTGAATGGCGATAAAAGCAAATCAGTAGTATTTTCCTACACCATGAATGCCCGGTATGGCGAAACCATGGAAAAGGTAAGGCTCCAGGGTCTCGATCCTGCCAAATCCTATAAAGTAGATGAAATTAACAACTTCCCGGGCCAGAGAAGGACTTTCCGCGAAAGCGGTAAAACTTTCACAGGCGAATATCTGATGAACGTTGGAATAGAAGTTTCTGCAAACAGAGCTGTCACAAGCTGTGTGCTGGAAATAACACAGAATTAAGAAATAACATATAAAAGAGTGTAAGCCTATCAAACCTTTCAGGTTTTAAAAACCTGAAAGGTTTCTACTTTCAGGACTCCCTCTTTCCCTATATATAAACTTCACAAATACTTAAGATTGGCTTAACGTACTTCCACAGCAACAAAACGTAATTTTACAGCAAAATTGATAATAAAAGGTTATGCTGAAAGATACGTTACATGCAACGGGAGATTATGATCAGGTGATTGGAAGCATTCAAAAGAATCACTACATTCTGGAAATGACCGACAGCTTTTATAAGTTCAATAACCGTTTGTTACTGTCAAATAATCAGGAATTTTTAAATGCCGTAAAGAACGATATCGGCGGACAGTTGGTAATTGATAATGCTATCGGCCCGTTTTTATATTTTGGCGACGAACAACAGGATTAATTTAATCGCACCAAACGGTATTTTCTGCAATCAGCCTATACATAATTTCAATCTGCTCCTTTGTAATCCGTTCTTCGGACAAAGGAGGCAGATTTTCTTTATTAAAGAACTTTGCATCCAGCGTTTCCATACTTGGAGTTAATTCACCCCCGACGATCTTACAGAGAACAAATATTTTATAGCAATACCACGGAGTTGGCGGATGGTTATGACTTTTCTTATCCATCACTGCCAATAACCTAAGCGGCTCGACCTTTAAGCCCGATTCCTCCCAAACTTCTTTTACTGCATTTTCATAGGGTGTAAGTCCTACATCAGCCCAACCACCAGGAAGTGTCCAGCGTTGATCGACTTTTTCCTGAACCATCAGTATTTTGCCATCCACAATCACAACACCACGCACATCAACTTTAGGCGTTTGATAACCCTTCTGGTGTTCAAACAACGAGCTTACAATTTCAGGAGAAGTGTTACCAATTTTGGAGAGCATTTCGATACTGAGTTCTTTTAACTGCTCGTAACGCTCAATATCGTATTCGTTGTTTCTATATGTGAGGCCGGTTTCGGCAATAGCATGTACTTTTTTGGCAAATTCGAGCCAGGAGTGTGTCATGAACATATTCTTTATGGATTGACAAAAGTAAGAATAATATGTTTTAAATTGTGCCAATTACAATTTACAGAGATGCCAACACCTGGTAATTATCGAAAACGAAGACAAATTCAATTTATAATCCTGCTCCTAACTAAAATACCCCGACAAATACTCTCTTGTCAGTTCTTGCTGAGGGTTGTTAAAGAGCTGGTCGGCGGTGCCGGCTTCCACCACTTCGCCCATATACATAAAAATGATGTAGTCGGCAATGCGTTTTGCCTGGCGTAAAGTATGCGTTACCAGCACAATGGAATATTCTTCTTTGAGCTTTAAGAAAAGCTCCTCAATTTTTTTGCTCGAAATGGGATCCAGAGCCGAAGTAGCTTCATCGCCCAAAATTATCTCGGGCTCCACAGCCAAACCACGTGCCAGGCATAAGCGCTGCTGCTGACCGATGGATAAACGGTTGGCAGGTGTGTTCAGCCTGTCCTTCACTTCTTCCCACAAACCGGCCGATTTCAGATATTTCTGTACCAGTCGTTCCAGTTTTTTCTTTCGGCGGATACCATGAATGCGCGGTCCATAGGCAATATTGTCGAAAATTGACATAGGCAGCGGTACAGGGCGTTGCGACAACAATCCCATTTTTTTGCGGATATGCATAATGTCAACCTTCGGATCGTGGATATTTTCACCGTCGAGCAGCACTTCACCATCAATTTTAACCTCGAGCGACTGATCCAGCAACCTGTTAAATGTTTTCAGAAGTGTTGTTTTACCGCAACCCGACGGACCAATAATGCACGTAATCGCATTACTGGGAATATCGATATTCACGTTCTTCAGCACATGATTCTGCTGAAGGTAAACATTGAGATTGCGCACGCTTATATGAGGTTTTTCCATGGGCATATCTTTTTGTACATGGAGATGGCTGTTTTCCGGCTCTAAGACGGCAGCACCACCGAACAATGTACGAACTTTGGGCGATTTTTTAGCACGAACGAGCATATCTCTTGGGTTTAGTAAACGCATATTAAACCTTATTTTTTGAAAGTTTTCGACTGTAATATCTAGCCAGTAAACTGAGTACCAAAACAATGGCAGTAAGAATTAACGCAGCAGCATAAGCTCTGTCCTGCACTTCCTGTATGGGACTGCTCAGCTGGAAGAAAATAGCCAGGGGCAAAGTAGCTGCCGGCTGACTTAAAGATGTTGGTACACTATCGGTATACCCTGCTGTAAATAGAACGGAAGCTGCATCACCAATGGCACGACCAATGGATAACAGAATAGCCGTGGTAATTCCGGGTGATATTTGTTTCAGTACAACTTTAATGATTTCGTAACGCGTAGCACCGAGCGAAAGGGCGGCATCTTTCAGATCCTTTGGAACAAGACGGGCAACTTCGTCCATAGAGCGGATCAGAATGGGAGTGATAAGCAGACTTACAGCAATAATCCCCGCAAGTAAAGAAGTTTTCAGCCCGAAATAAATCATCAGTGTAAAAGCAAAGGCGCCGTAGACTATAGAAGGAATTCCGAAAAGTATATCGGCTGAAAGTCTTGTTATATCAGCAAAAAGCGATTTGCGGGGAAGATAAACATTGATATAAACAACCACCGGAATACTGATGGCTAAACCGAGGATTGTTGCGCCTATCACAAGAAACACCGATCCGGCAATGGCATTGAGCAAACCGCCTTCCTTACCGATATAAAAACCACCACCTGGAATTTTGGTCAACATATCCCAGCTCATGGCGGGCAATCCTCTTTTTATAATGGCGATAAAAATAAGCAACAGCGATCCCAGAATCACCAAAGTCGCAATCCGCATCAGGGTTTTAAATATTTTTTCCTCCAGTTTTCTCATAAGGCAAATTTCTTTTCGATGCGGGTTAACACAATACGCGATATTAAATTGAACAGAAAGATGATGGCAAACAGAATAAAGGCTGCAAGCATCAATGCTGAATCGTAAAGGGGAATTGAAAGCATCTCTCCGTAGTTATTGGCTATAAGCGCCGGTAAAGGGTACCCTGAATCAAAAATGGAATGCGGTGATGCGGGAATATTTCCGCAAACCATCAATACCGCGATGGTTTCGCCAAACGCTCTTGAAATGGCAAGCACAATAGCTGCTACAATTCCTGGTAAAGATTTCCGCAGCAAAACAAATTTGATGGTTTGCCAGTTTGTAGCTCCCAATGATAGGGATGCATCGCGTAATTCCTTGGGTATGGAAGCAAATATTTCAATGAGAATACTGATGATCAACGGGATAATCATTATGGCCAGGATAATTCCACCTGCAAGTACACTATAACCCGAAGAGTACTCGACAAAATGCGGTGCTATTTTATCTGAAATAAAAGGCACCACCACCAGAATACCCCAAACACCATACACCACCGGAGGAATTCCGGCCAAAATATCGATCATGGGGAACACTACTTTTTTTACATAGGGATGTGCATATTCCGACAAATAAATACTTGTAAGCAGGCAAAGCGGTAAAGCAATAAGAATAGAAATACCCGTTACCCAAAGCGTACCCATAATGAAAGGCAAAAATCCGAACTGACCTTTAAAAGGGCGCCACACATCACCGCTCAGCAACGACCACAACGAGTGCTGCTCAAGAATGGGAGTCGATTTCATGTATAAACCCACTCCGATAATAAGCGCAAGCGCAAGTGAAAAAAGCGTCAAAGCCAGCATCAGGTTGCGGGCAACCTTGTCCTTGATAATCCTGAACGCTGAATTGTTACGTAAAGCCATAATTAATTTTTTGGTCGATAGTCCATAGTCGATGGTCCATGGGTAAATGCCTTCTGGCTATGGACTATCGACTACCGTCTATCGTCTATTTCAATTTTTTCAATTCCTCCTTAAGCATCTCGTCGGGTAATTTTATAAATCCCGTACTGTTAACATACTTTTGGCCATCAGTCAAAATCCACCTAATAAATTCAACCAACACCTTACTCATTGGCTTTCCCGAAGTCACAAAATATAACTCTCTGGCAGGCGGAGAAGGATATTTACCACTGCTGATGGCTGCAATTACCTTATCCATGCTTCCATAAAAGTTTTCGTCGGCATCAACCTTTCCGTTATTATTCAGGTCGAGCGGCAAAACCTTCATGCCCGGATAAGGCTGCCTGGTATTCAGATCGTACACATAGCAAATGTTGTTAAATCCGATGCCTAACGGATCTTTTCCTACAGCCTGTGCAAGGCCCGGATCGCCAAAAACTCCGACACCTAAAAGATCTTCCTGCTTTTTCCCGAAATATTTAGCCCAGCTTTCGGCAGCACCGCAAGCATCGGAACGCGTATATACCCTAACAGGAATTGTTGTCTTAATGCCAAAAGCCTGTTGTAGGGTTTTAACTGATCCGGTAATCCATAGCTGCATAGCAATATCCTTTTTAAGACCTTTGGCCATAATCTCCGGGAGCTTCGGATTTTTAACACTAATTGTCGGAACAACCGCATCCTTGGTTACAGAAAAAGCATAAGCTCCTTTCTTTGTCTCCTCAGGATAAATATCGCGCGATACCATACCAATATCCACTACTTTCGAAATTACGTCGGTCATGCCTTTCCCCGCCCCACCGGCAGAAATATCAATTTTAACTCCCGGATGGATCTTACGGAACTCCTCCGCCCATTTAACAGCCATCGGGTACAAGGCAAATGCACCGGTTATCGTTATTCTTCCTTTGAGACCGGGAGATTTTTGTGCAGATAAATTTCCGCTTATCAGAAAAAAAGCAAGCAGAAAAAATAATGGTGATCTATTGAAAGAAAAAGTTTTATACATCGTAAAGGTCTTAGAAAAATACATGTTTCGGGATTCTATTTCAGAAGGTACAGCTATATTTGCCGCCGGAACTTCTGCCTTTACATCGTATGAAAAATTGTGTTTTCAAAATAATTACTAATTTAAGATTTTGAATGTCTACTATTTTGATGAACAATTATACAAACATACGGTAGTAAGCATTAAAATTAAAGAGTAATAAGTCGTAAATTAACTACGACAATGTACTTATAATGCTATGGGTATTTATACTTATTCTAAATTAGCAAGCTAATGCTTTCGAAGAAAACAAGATACGCAATGGTAGCTCTGGTGTATATTGCCAGGGAACAGGAGAAAGGTGCTATCATGAGTACCGAAATTGCAAAGCATGAAAATCTTCCTCAGCGATTTCTTGAGAATATTTTACTTGAACTGAAGAAAATTGGACTATTGGGCAGTAAACCCGGCAAAGCTGGCGGCTATTTTTTAATGCGAAAACCCGAAGAAATAAACCTCGCCGAAATTATCCGTCATTTCGAAGGAGCAGTTGCCATGCTGCGGTGCGTTTCGGAAAAATCGTACCAAGCCTGCGAATTCTGCAAGGATGAAATCACCTGCAAAATCCGCGGGGTGTTTAAGGAGATACGAGACAGCACCTTTGATATTTTGAGCCGGACTACGCTGGATAAATTGATATAGATCTTTCGACTCGCTAATAACCTTCAAAATATATATTATTATGGCCTTCCTGGTTCAAAATAAGCGAATCAATTCTATGAACTCTTAAAGTTGAACTTCCTTTCATTGTTATTGTGGCCTTGCTAATTTTAGCAGGTGCTGAAAAATTTGAGGTTTCCGATAAGTTTAGTATCATTGATTTAGCGAGTAAATTTTCAGCCCTGAGTTTAGTTTTCCCTGAAAGTTTACTATTTAAATTTTGCACTTCCGATCCTTCATCAAAAAAGAAGGAGCTTTCGTTTTCTCCAGTGAGGTTCAGCGAATCAGTTTTGATCGCTAAATAACAACTAGCTTTATTAGAAAGCAAAGAAATGACATTCCGACCATGAATTTTTATTTTCTCATACTTTAACGAAGTCTGGTAAGGCATAATTACCAATGTGTCACCTTTTAAAATATACATGTTAGGGATACTACTGTTCTCCTGAACAGGTATTTCCATAAAATTGGAATCGCCCTTAATAAATGTGATTTTGGTATAGGGCAGTAATTTGAGAACACGAAAATCATTGAGCTTAACTGTTCTGATGCTGTATTTAACTTCGTTCCCATGGTACGGAATAAAAGAGGTACTAAAATATAAAAGCATCAAACTTAAATAACTAATTAAAATAATATTACTTGTTTTCATTTTGGTTTTCATTGAGTTGATCAAATAGTGGTTGCAAATCCTGGTGAGAAATGTTGAGCAACTTAACCTGCTGAATAAAGGCTGGCAGTTCCGATTTAAAGAATTCCTCGCGACGCTGCTGCTGGATCATTTCAGGTGCCGTTGTGGTGACATAATAGCCAATGCCTCGCCGGTTTTCGACAATGTTGGCATGCTGTAATTCAATAAATGTGCGCATAATGGTGTTATGGTTTACTCCGAGCAAGGCCGCCAGTTCCCGAACGGATGGAACCTTATCTCCTGGCTTGAATTCACCCGAAAGTATCCGCTCGCAAAGATTATCGGCTATTTGCTGGAAAATTCCTTTATTGTTTTTGAACTCGATCATGCAATTTGTTTTTCCTTCAGCTTAAAGTAGGAGAAGAGGTAACTTGTTATAAGGGTAACCGCCATAATAATAACAGGAATTATGGCGCTTTCCTTAATGATGTCTTGAATTGTTGAATTATATTGTCCTTTCGGCATAAGGAAACCTCTAAACAATGTAATCTGAAACATAAGAAACAGAAAAAGGGCAATAATCCCAATTGTTTTTAGCAATGCTTGTTGCCTGAATACAACAGCTCCGGCAAAAGCAACTGACTGTGCCAAGGCAATGTAAAATAATGAAATAGCAATTTTTGATTGTTCTGTTTCCATATACTTTATATTAAATGGCTCTGCATTGCTTGTCGGTTTTATTACTTTAATCAGGATATAAGAAGCTTCTGCCATGATTATAAAAAGGATCGTCGAAACAACCCAAATCATAATACATCTAAAAATAAACTCTGCCATGTATTTTTCAAAAGATGTAGCCGGGAGCATCGAATATTCAAATGTACCTTCTTTACTTCGCAGGAATGGGAATGAAAGACCGGCTATAAAAATGAGGGTAGGAGTTATAAGAAAGAAAAAATTAGTCTCCCAAAATGCGGGATTCCGATAGAATGTATTTTTACCCAGCGAAAGAAAAATATACAAAAAGTAAATTACCGAAAGCATCACAACCTTTAAAAAGAAGGATCGTTTTTCGAGCAGCCATTGCCATTTTAATAAGGTCCAGAACCTGGATAAACTGAAACATTTATTTGTATTCATATGATTAAAAGATTTAAAGGTTAGTTTAAGTTGGCTCCGTTTATAACTGCATTAAACAGAAGTTCAAGGTCTATTTCTGTCGGATTACCTGTTCCCAGGACTATGTTTTTGTAACCAGCCACGCTGAATTCGCTGTAAACTGATTCTTCCAGCGACGTTGGCGTAACCCGGAATTCGTACTTATCGGAAATGGTTGATATGTAGCTGTTAAAAACAATTTTACCTTTATCAATAAGCAAAATTTTATCTATCAAAGTTTCTATATCTTTTACCTGATGAGTTGAGATAATTGCCATTTGATTTTCAGAGAGCGAACTTGCCAGTAATTTTCTGAATATTCCTTTTGATGGGATGTCGAGGCCATTGGTAGGTTCATCGAGGATTATCAGCGGACAATTGGTTGCAAGGCCAAAGGCAATCCTGAACTTTTTTTTCTGCCCAAGGCTTATTCTGTTGAGGTTCAGTTTCGGCTGGAGATCAAAACCTGTCATTAAATGGTTCATTTTTTCTCTGCTGAATGTAGGATAGAAAGGAGCAAATGCATTTGTATATGCTTCCATAGTGAGGTTTGGGAAAAAGAACTCTTCAGGAACGTAATAAACCTGGTTTAAGAAATTCGGATTACGTTTGGGGGGATAATGGTTCAAAACTGAAATTTCCCCTGAAGCCGGTGTTAGTAATCCTGAAATGAGATGCAACAAGCTGGTTTTACCGGCGCCATTTTTTCCTAATAAACCAATTATTTTTCCTGCCGTTTCTTCAATTGAGATTTGTTGAAACAAGGGTGGTTGCTTTTTGTAAGCAAATGATAGTTGATTAATGTTGATCATTTTGGTTGAATTTTGTTCTACAAATATACTGTACTATTTATGTAGTACAGTACAAATTTAAAACAAAAATTTCATCACTTCCAATTTTTTTATAGAAGTTTAAGATGCTAATGTTTGACGTGAGAAACTTTTGTTATCTCATCATCCTTATCGCATGGCTCCAGTCGTTCGACCTGAACCCGGGCAAACACCACAATATACATAATGGCTCAATCGCTCTGGCTGCTTCTGCCCCACCCATGTCTTCTACTTCGTGACCAAACTTCTCGACTATTTCACGGACTTCCTTTTTGGCCGTTTCATTATTGCCACAGATAAACATCGAAGGTTTCTGCGGAAAAGCGGGATCGACCATAAACTGACTACCTATGCAACTGAATGCTTTAACAAAATTAACATCAGGAGCATGGTCCTGCAGATCTTCGAGCATCGACTTGTTCATATTGGTAAAAAACAACAACACGCCGTTTTCGGGAGCGGCTTCTGCTATCGGGTTAGTGGTGTCGATCACGGTTTTGCCTTTCAGCTTGGCTTGAACTGATTTTACAACCTCCTTGGCTGCTGAACCTTTTACCGCCAGTATAACGATCTCGCCAAACTCAGCAGCTTCCTGAAAAGTTCCGCTCAATGCTTGCTCTCCCTGCTTGCTTTGCCATTCCTTTAACTTTGCCGGCTCACGCGAGCCAATCATTATTTCATATCCATACTTGATAAATCCTTCTCCTAATGCTTTTCCGACATTACCCGAACCTAATATGCCAATCTTTTTCATAGTTGTATGTTTTAGAGTTAATTCAAGGGATTCTGCAGCTCTCAGTGTAAAAACATCCGGGAAAAGATTTTGTTAAAGGCGTTATTTTTATAATCCTAACCTTGAAACTCATACCAAGGGGGGAGACTTTGAAGAACTACTAACTAAAAGTTGTGAGGTCTTTCTCCCCTCTCCAAATGGAGAGGGGTCGGGGGTGAGGTCTTGCAGAGATGAAATTTATACTTCATATAATTTATTGATTATATAAGCATTATATTTATTTCGAACGAAAATCACAAAATAATTTGTCTTACTTATGGAATTTGCATCATGCTTGTATCTATAAATTACAAGCAGCTGCAATTCTTGTTTCACTTTAATCTTTATTTTATGAGGACAAATGCTTCCCTAACCACATTCAGGCCTTCGATACCGTTAGTTTTACTTACGGTTTTGGCTTGTAGCACCATTAAAGCTCAACCGCCCATCGAAAAAGACATTGATAAAACCCTTTCGCCATATTTCTTTGTGAAGAGCGATAATCCCGAAGCTGACCATCTTCCGCTGAAGTCGACCTCGGCCAATGTTGAAATTGCAGGCGTAATTGCCAATGTTAAGGTCACCCAGGTATATAAGAACGAAGGTAAAAAAGCACTGGAGGCCATCTACATTTTCCCCGCATCAACACGGGCAGCAGTTTACGATATGAAAATGACCATTGGCGAACGTACCATACAAGCCATTGTGATGGAACGCGAAAAGGCGCGGCAGGATTACGAAAGAGCTAAGCAGGAAGGTAAGAGTGCTTCATTGCTGGAACAACAGCGACCCAATGTTTTCCAGATGAACGTTGCGAACATTATGCCGGGCGACGAAATTAAAGTCGAGCTTTTCTATACGGAATTGCTGGTTCCCGAAAAGGGCGTTTACGAATTTGTATATCCAACGGTGGTAGGCCCAAGATATTCAAATAAGCCGGAAAATACAGCCCCGGAAAGTGATAAATGGGTCGCTAACCCTTATACCACCGAAGGGGTTAAACCTATGTATACTTTCGATCTTCAGGTGAAACTAAACGCAGGGATGCCCGTGAAAGACATCACCTGCCCTTCGCACGAAACGGATATTGCCTACAAAGGTGCTACCAGTGCTGTTGTCAATCTGAAAAAAGGCAATACTTCGGAAGGTAACCGCGATTTTATCCTGAAGTACAGGTTGCGAGGCGACCAGATCCAGTCGGGCGTTTTGCTTTACGAAGGCAAAGATGAAAATTTCTTCCTCACCATGGTGCAACCTCCGCAGCGTATCGAACCCAAGCAGATTCCGCACCGTGAGTATGTTTTCATTATGGATGTATCAGGCTCCATGAATGGTTTCCCAATTGATATCTCCAAAAAACTGATGCGAAATCTTTTGAAAAACCTGAAGTCTTCTGATAAATTCAATGTGATCCTTTTTGCCGGAGTAAGCAATCTCCTGAGCGAAACTTCACTTCCGGTGAACGAAAATAACATCCAAAAGGCCATAAAGTTTATTGATGAACAAAAAGGCGGCGGCGGAACCGAGCTGGTACCAGCGTTGCAGAGAGCCCTTGCACTCAAGGGTGCTGAAGGTTATGCACGCACTTTTGTAATCGCAACCGACGGCTATGTGGATGTTGAGAAAGAAACTTTTGACCTGATCCGCAATAATCTCGGAAACGCCAGCTTTTTCTCCTTCGGCATAGGCTCCTCGGTCAACCGGTATATCATCGAAGGAATGGCCAGGGTTGGAAGCGGAGAACCGTTTATCGTCGAAAAACCGGACAAAGCTGAAGCTATGGCCGAACGTTTCCGCGAGTATATACAAACTCCCGTTTTAACCAACGTGAAAGTTTCGTTTGCCGGATTCGAAGCTTACGATGCCGAGCCGCTCACAGTTCCCTCCATGTATGCCGACCGGCCGTTGCTGATTTATGGTAAATACAAGGGAAAGCCATCAGGTAAGATAACTATTACCGGCACCACTGGTGAAGGCAACTTCACAAAGACTTTCGATGTGGGAGGAATGAGCGCTTCAGCCGAAAACTCCGCATTAAAGTACCTCTGGGCCCGTAACCGCATTATGCTGCTCGACGATTACGGAAAAATCCCGGGCGATTTCGAAGCCACCAAAAAACAAGTACTTGACCTTGGTTTAAAATATAACCTCCTGACGGCTTATACTTCCTTTATTGCCATTGACTCCGAATTGCGGAACAACACAGGCGAAAGCACAACGGTAAAACAACCGTTGCCGCTACCCGAAGGAGTGAATAACAATGCCGTGGGTGCATCTCCCGGCTATGTGGGAGGAGTCCACAAGCAGATCAATATGATGAAGGTAAGGAGTAATGCTCCTATTGCTTCCGAAGCTCCTTATTCAGAAGACAAAATGGAAGTTATTGAGAAAGAGGAGCCTGTTTTTGCTGTTGTTGAAGAACCAGCTACCTTCCAGGGAGGCGATTTGCAAACATTTGTAAAATGGGTGCAGGCGAATATAAAATACCCAAAAGAGTTTGCTGAGTCATGTATTAGCGGAAAGGTCTTTGTACAGTTTACTGTCGACCAGAAAGGGAAAGTAGTTGATATTAAGATTTTACGAGGTGTTGATCCTTTGCTGGATAATGAAGTGATCCGTGTTCTTAACTCTTCACCCAAATGGACCCCGGCAAAACAGGGAGGACGAGCTGTAAAACAGACCTATACAATTCCGGTTGTATTTAAATTACAATAGACGTATTATTTATTATTGCGAAGGAGGGAAACTGACAATTTAACTCCAAGCTTTCGCAACATAACATTTTAGCAATCAATATACAATTAAAATAAAGGAGAATAACCGGTGTATACCTCCGGTTATTCTCCTTTTGTATTTTCAATTATCTTAAGTTCAGTTCTAAATAAAACCTTCCAAAACATTGGGCGAAGAAATAACTTCGAAATATAAAATTACTTCCGTCGCTTATATCAGCCCCAGATTTTCATCCATGCTCACATGGAGTGCCAAACCTCCAAGCGAGGTTTCCTTGTAAGACCGTGAAAGATCATGTCCGGTTTTTTTCATGGTTTCAACCACCTGATCGAAGCTGATGCGGTGACGGCCATCCGAAAGCAAGGCATAAGTATTATGGTTCAGCGCCCTGGCAGCAGCAAAAGCATTCCGCTCAATGCACGGAATCTGCACCAGTCCCAAAATCGGATCGCAGGTTAATCCCAGGTGATGCTCCAATCCCATCTCCGCTGAGTATTCAACCTGGTAAACCGATCCACCCATCATCTGGGTTGCAGCTCCCGAAGCCATGGCACATGCAGTGCCTACTTCACCCTGGCAACCGACTTCAGCGCCCGAAATGGAGGCATTGTTCTTAACAAGATTTCCGATCAAGCCGGCAGTTGCTAAAGCTTTGATAACGGATGAATGACTTATTTTATAGGTTTTGTGATGATACATCAACACGGCCGGCATAACAGCACAGGCTCCGCAGGTTGGAGCGGTAACAATCTTTCCGCCCGATGCATTTTCTTCCGAAACGGCCAATGCATAAGAGAAGAGTAAAACCCGTTTCTGGATTGGGCCTTTGTATGCTTTTGCTTTTAAATGATACGAATTTGCTTTCCGCGGAAGTTTTAAGCCGCCGGGTAATGAGCCTTCGGTGTTTAGACCGCGTTTAATGGCATCCTGCATCACTTTCCATACTTCCTCAAGGTGATCCCACACTTCCTTATCCTCGAAAGCTTCCACGTATTCCCATAGCTGAACGCCGTTTTTATTGCAATAATCAAGAATTTCGGCCATGGTTTTGTGCGGATAAACCTGTTTGGTTTCAAGCTCTGCCGAATCGTCAATTATGGCTCCGCCACCAATACTGTAGGCGGTCCAATCCTGAATGAGATTGTTGTTTGCGTCAAAAGCTTCAAGCTTCAATGCATTCGGGTGACGCTTCAGGTATTCCTTATGACGCCAGTCGAACTCCAGCTTACGATTGCCAAAAGTATCCATGATGGCAACGTCGGTAAGGTGGCCTTTGCCTGTGGCAGCCAAACTTCCGTAAAGTGTTACCTTATATGATGAAGCATCGGGAACGCGCTTTAAAAATATTTCGGCCGCCTTTTTCGGCCCCATGGTATGACTGCTCGAAGGTCCATGCCCAATCCTGTATATCTCCTTAATCGACTCCATTATTCAAGTAGTTTTTGAAAGGCCGAAATTACAAAGATTTAACCTGTGAAAAAGATATTTAAGGACATACAAAGCGATGACAATACCACAGAACCTTATTCGTTAAAAATGGTTATCGCTGCGATTGTATGTACTTATTAAGTTCGTCTACAGAGCCCGAAAAGGTAAAAGAGCTGTTAAGCTTGTAGTAATCACTTTTTTCGGTGCAGTAGTTATAGCAGAATTTTGCCAGTTCGAGCCTGTTATTTTCAAAAGAAAACAGTTCCAGAAGCTGCTTTATCTGGTAAACGCTGAAACACTGCTTGGCTCTGACAATTTGCTTTGTTGTTTCGAGGCGTGTATTATCAAATGACTGTTGCTTAACGGAACCGACTATCTCAGCCATCTCCTGTTCGCTAATCCGACAGTAACCGCTGTTCGGGCGTCTGTCGCGACCGTCGTCACGCGAAGTGCGATTCCTTCGCTCTCTTACAAAATTGTCAAACTCGTTCAGGTAAACTTTATCTTTAAACAACTGATTTCCGTAAGAGTAATTTTTTACATCGTAAGCCCTGTCGTATGAGCGTTTGAGATATTCCAAGCGTTTCTGTTCTTTCTCGATAATGCTGCCAAGTTTCATAATTTGGGAAACGGTGAGGCAATTTGCTTCTGCAATCCGTGTGGCAGCCTGAATACGTGCATCGTCGTCGCGGAGGCTGAGAATCTGCACTACCACTTCATCAAATTCGTCCTCGCTGATGGGCCGGTCGCAAAGACTTTCGTCGTTGTAGTTATTGTACGACGGATAATCGTATTCCGGAAACGAATAATCGCGGCCATAGGCATCGCGGTACCGGCCATGTCTGTTCTGCCGTTGCGATTGTCCTTCAATGAAATCGTGAAAGCGCATCACAGCTGAAAAAGATGAGAAGGCATCGTAAAGATCATAAATGTTTTCCTCATCGTAAATGGAACTATATATACATTGCATAAATTCCAACCTGAAATAATCATTGGCAAACAAGGCAGCAACTTTTTTGGCCTGAATGGTAAGAATGCTGTTGCGCCGAACAAGATCGCAAGCCATACTAAGCTTCTTCTGCTCCGGCCGCGCCATTTTCAACCTGTTAAGCTCCTGAAGGAAAATATTTTCGGGCATAGGTTTAGGAAGAGGCTGTGCATAAACTGATACCTGAAGGAAAATAAGCACAAGAAAAAAGAGATGCCTGGCCATAGTTTTAGGTTTTAAAGTTATTACCGGTCTATACGGTGCGCATGACAATAATGTTCCAAAGTAAAGGATTTCAATATTTTTATCTGCAATT
>JAJYAG010000160.1 GCA_021779665.1 Bacteroidota bacterium
CTTTTTATAGGTTTTACCTTTGACCAAAAGGAAGTTAACGCAACATATGGAGTCTCTTTTTCAACCAATTTACATTATAAGAAAGAGTACTACAAATCTAACGGTAACCAAAAAAGTCTTTGACGGCGAAAACGCGTTCCGTCTCCTGCGTCGACTTCACTTGAACGGCTCGCCGTCAGCAAGGAATTTAATGTTTTAGGCTTCGCCATGCATTGAACTAAAGGTCTTACAACAACATAATAAGTGCACTTTCTATATTCTTCATCAAACACTTTCGGGATATAGGGTTCTGAATGGTATCACGAAATAACCGGCGTTGTGCCACCTTGTTTAATTTCAACATCAACAGGAGCATTTGTTTTCCACGATCCGCAGGTAAAATCGGGGACATCCACCGATTGGGAGCGGTTTGCAACCGAATACTCGCTGAGTGGACCAATGGAACTCCAAAGAGCTGCATCGTAAACATCCTGGTCGAGCGGAAGTCCGTTGCGCAGACAATCAATTGTTCGCCAGTCCATCATAAAGTCCATTCCGCCGTGCCCACCTACTTTCTTAGCCATTTCTCCGATCTTTTTGATGATGGGAGGCTGAAAAGTTTCCTCCAGGCTTTTCATTTCTTCTTCGTTCAGCCATTCATGTCCCTTCGAAACACGGGCCGGCAGCGGATATTTACTCGCCACACATTTGGTGCCGCTCACCAGGTGAAGACGGGAGTAAGGTCGGGGCGAAGTAACATCGTGCTGCAGCATGATGGTGCGTCCATTGGCAGTTCTGATGCTGGTTGTATTCATGTTGCCGCGGTAGGGTTTATTTTCGAATTCCTTGTAAAAAGTATCTTTCGAAGCCAAATCCCGGGCCATTTCGCCCATCATAAAGTCGTTGCCCGACATGGAAACAAGATAATCCATCCGGTCGCCGCGGTTGATATTCATAACCTGGCAAATGGGGCCAAGACCATGGGTAGGGTAGAGGTTGCCATTGCGGTGATTTTGCCGCAGCCGCCACATATTATAATACTTTGTCTTGCTGAAATTTCCTTCCAGTAAATCGTGAATGTAAGCCCCTTCGCCATGAATAATCTCGCCAAAATAGCCCTGGCGTGCCATATTCAGCGTAAGCAGCTCAAAAAAGTCGTAACAGCAGTTTTCGAGCATCATGCAATGTCTTTTGTTACGTTCCGAAGCTTCAACCAATTGCCAGCATTCATCCAGTGTCAGGGCAGCAGGGACCTCGGTACAAACGTGTTTGCCATGATTCATGGCGTAAACGGCAATAGGAGTATGCAGGTACCATGGCGTTGCGATATAAACCAGGTCGATGTCGTCGCGTTCACAAAGCTTCTTCCAGGCTTCATCATTGCCCGACAAGGTAACAGGGTTATGCTTTGTACCCGCAAGCTTTTTCATAACAAAATCAATCCTTTCCGGCCTGATGTCGCACAAACCTTTGATATCAGTGCCTTCAATATGCATCATGCGGTCTACTGCGCCGGGTCCTCGGTTGCCCAGGCCGACAAACCCGATACGCACTGTTTCGAGTCGGGGAGCCGCATAGCCACTCATGTTAAAAAGCTGACTGTGTTTTCTTTTATCCGGAATCCTGTTTTTCTTTTGGTCAGCAGACGCGCCAAACAAAGAATTACCTCCCATCAATCCAATTCCGGCGAGACCGGAAAGCTTCAAAAAATCTCTTCTGTTATTATGCATAGTAGCGGTAGTTAAGGTTCTTTTAATGATTAAGTATTGAACATAACGTGCATTTGTGTTTTCACATGCAGGTTTGAATTTAATTATTTTCTGAAAATATGCCAGATTTAATATTGACTATTTATACATATTTTTAGAAGAACAGAATGTTCATGGTTGTCTTTTCCTGATGCACAACAACGCAATTGTATATAATTGCACTATTATAGTGCAATTATTGTCAAATTATGCACTTTTATAGTGCATAATTAAATCGAAGGATATTTGATTATCGAAAAAGCGGACAACCAATTGTTAAAATTGAAATATTTTATTAATTTAAATCTGCATTACTCATAAGTTATATTAGTCCTCAATGCATTGATGGTGGATCTCTCCAGTGACTTTCACGGTCTTCGTTAATTCGTGTATTCGGGATTTGGATGAATTAATAAATAAAAAACTATGGAATACGTAACCTGGAAAAACGAATACAGTGTGGGGGAGTCGTTCCTTGATGCCCAGCACAAAGGATTGTTTGAAATTGTTGACAGATTATACTCTGCAATGAATTCGGGGAAGGGCAATGAAATAACCGGAAGTATTCTGCTGGAGCTTGAACGTTATTCAATCTTTCACTTTACTGAAGAGGAAAAATTTATGAATCAGGTGGGGTTCCCCAATCTTGAAAATCACAAAGCTGAACACCGCAAATTTATTGAAGAAGTGAGTGCTTTTAAATCGGATATGAAAGAAGGTAAAATTGGGATATCTTATAACCTCCTTAAATTTCTCGAGGACTGGCTTATTGCCCATATTCAAAACAGCGATGCAGAATATTGCCGTTTTATAAAAAATAAGGATAAGTAAGGGCAGTAACGTTATAAGGTAATTCCGGTAGGATAATAGATATCATCAGGTTTCCATAAACTTATTTTTTTCGGATAACCTTAGCAGAAATGAAATTTATCCTTGGCTTAGCATTATTATTTGCCTTGGCAAACATTTCTTTTGTACAGCAATAACAAAGATGCATATTTTCAAATATTTGCTAAAACCGACTGAAAGCCCGAGCAATCAAGCTTAGAGGGGCGCAATGCTTAGCCGGGGTTTTCATAACCACACCCATAATACTTCTCAGCCAACATCAATTTTACCCGTCAATCTCCTGCAAGCCGAATCATAAATTCTATTATTTTTGTTTTCCTATTTAACCCGATACAATGGTTTATCTTTTAAAGAAAGAAATATCAGCTTTTTTCTCCTCTCTGACCGGTTACATGGTCATTGTTGTTTTTTTGGTTGCCAACGGATTGTTTATGTGGATTTTTCCCGGAGATACCAATGTGCTTGAAAGCGGCTATGCTACGCTCGATACTTTTTTTATGATGGCGCCCTGGATTTTCCTTTTTCTCATCCCGGCCGTTACCATGCGGTCGTTTGCCGAAGAACGAAAAGCCGGCACGATGGAGTTTCTGCTTACCAAACCTTTGACTTACACCGAAATTGTGATGGCTAAATTTTTAGGCTCCCTTGCCCTTGTTCTGATTTCGCTTTTGCCTTGCATCGTTTTTTATTACAGTGTTTCGGCACTTGGCAATCCTCCGGGCAATCTCGACAAAGGGGCTATTCTGGGTGCCTTTATTGGTTTGTTTCTCCTTGCTGGTATCTATGTTGCAGTAGGCGTGTTTGCTTCATCGCTTACCCAGAACCAGGTGGTGGCATTTGTAATAGCGGTTATTGCATGCTTCACACTTTATATCGGGTTCGATTCTGTTGTTTTGCTGCCTTGGGTGAAAAACAGCTCCTTTATTCTCAATATGGGAATTAACGAACACTATAAATCCATTAGCCGGGGCGTGATCGATTCGCGCGATATGATTTATTACCTTGGCATGATCACTGTTTTTCTTTTGTTCACTAAAACCCGCATTCAGGCTCACCAGTGGTAGCTTTAATATTTAAAAATGAAAAAGGTTCAGAAAAATATTCGTCAGCATCATTTAATACAGGTTGGTCTTACCCTGCTGATTGTTGCCCTGCTTTGGATAATCGGGTCAAAGGCTTATTTCCGTATCGATCTTACTTCCGAAAAACGGTTTACTCTTACACAGGAGACCAGGAACATTTTAAAGGAGCTTCCCGGCGAAATTTATGTTAAAGTTTACCTGGAAGGCGATATTCCCGTTGGCTTTAAAAAGCTTCGGAACTCGGTTAAGGAAACGCTTGACGAGTTTCGGGTATATGCCGGAAACAATATTCAGTACGAGTTTATCAATCCTTCTGCCAATCCCGATGTTAAAACCCGTTCGCAGCTTTACAACGACTTGTACGAAAAGGGACTCAGACCAACAAACCTCATGATTCGTGACGAAGAAGGTGCCAATAGCGAAAAGATAGTCTTTCCCTCGGCTCTGGTTAGCTACAACGGGGTGGAGATTCCTGTAAACTTTCTGAAAAACAATGTTGGACTATCCGCTGAGGAAAACCTGAATAACTCCATGCAGACTGTAGAGTATGAGCTTATAAAACCTATCCATAGTTTAACCTCACTCAAAATAGATAATGTAGCTTTTATTGAGGGGCACGGTGAACTGGATGAGTTTGAAACCGGCGACATTTATAATGAAATTGATAAATCCTTTAAAATATTCAGAGGAGTAATAGGGGGAAGGCCTGGCAGTCTCGATTCTTTTAAAACAATAATCATAGCACGGCCGCTTAAGGAATTCCCCGAAGCTGATAAACTGGTGATTGACCAATATATTATGAAGGGTGGAAGGGTTTTGTGGCTTGTGGATGAAGTAAATGCCAATGTCGACAGTCTTACCAACGGTACTACTTTTGCTTTTGTTAACAACACCAATCTGAGCGATATGCTCTTTACCTACGGGGCGCGCATCAACACATCGCTTGTGCAGGATATTCAGTGTAATGTAATTCCAATCAATACAGCTCTTCGCGGATCTCAGGCAAAATGGACTCCCATGCCCTGGTTGTATTATCCGCTCATTGCGCCGCTGGTAGATCATCCGGTTTCGAGGAACCTCAATATGGTGCTGGCACGTTTCCCCAGCAGCATCGATACAGTTGGAGATAACGGGAAAGTGAAAAAGACGCCGTTACTTGTTACATCACCTTATACACGGCAGGTAAACGTTCCTGCAATGATCAGTCTGGAAGAAGTTAGAAGAACTCCCTCCCGTAACGATATGAACGGTGGTCATAAAACCATCGCAGTTTTGCTGGAGGGGCAATTTCCGTCGGTTTTCCGAAACCGGCAGCCTTCGTCCATTATTCCGGGTTATTCGGAGCCTGTTATAAAAGAAAGCAAGCCCAACCGCATGATTGTTGTTGCATGCGGCGATATGATCCGTAACGATGTACGCATGACTCCTCAGGGCCCGGTGCCTGCGCAGCTGGGTTTCGACAGGTATACACGTCAGACCTTTGGCAACAAGGATTTTCTGATGAACTGCATACAGTACCTGTCGGATGATGCCGGACTAATGGAATTGCGAAGCAAAAACTTTAAGTTGCGCATACTGGACAAGCAGCGCGTTCGCGAAGAAAAAACAAAATGGCAGATAATAAATACATTAATTCCCTCCGTTATAGTTATCTTGTTCGGTATTTACTATAATTATCGTCGAAGAATCAAATACACCAAATAAAACTCTATGAAGAAATACGCATTTTATATTGTCATCATCGCAATATTGGTAACAATAGCACTGGTACTTATTTTTAACGATCAACCGGGAACCATTACCGGAAGCGAGAAAAATTTCGCCATCAGCGACACTGCCAGTGTTACAAAAATAAAATATGTTTATAAGGGAGACGCGCTGGAGCTTACCCGTAATAAATCCATGTGGGTTGTAAATAATAAATATCCCGCAAAAACTCAGCTTGTAAATGTCACTTTGAAATTCCTGCAACAGTTTAATATAATTTCGGTTGTGCCAAAGGAATCCTTACAGCGTGCCATTGAGGCTTTAAATGAACGTTCGCTGCAGGTAACCATTGAAGATTCGGGAAAACCGATGGTGCAATACCGCTTGTGTGAGATAGATACAGCTCCGGCCAAGGTTTTCATTATCATGGAAGGAAGTTCAAGGCCTTATATTGCGAATATTACCGGATTTGATCTTCCTGTTCTTACACTTTTCTCCACCAGCGAACGTATGTGGCGCGACAGGAAAATATTTACAACTCCGGTAGAGGATTTTATGATGGTAGGACTTGCATATCCTAAAAATGCCGATAACTCTTTTGCCATTTCAAAAATAAATGACTCACTTCAAATTAAGCAGGGTGATGTGATTTCGAAGAATGTTTCCCGGGATGCCGTCCAAAATTATTTTCTGAATGTGGTAAATCTTAAAGCCGATCACATGGGAGCTGAACGTCTCACTCTGGAATACAGTAAAGTGAGAGATAATCTGCCATATGCCGAGTTGATTATCAAGAGCAATAGTAATCGTACCGAAACGCTCAAGGTTTACCAGATTCCTGACGAAAAGTCCCCTTCAAAATTCAATCCCGATGTGCTGATTGGAATCGTTGGAACCGATACTGTTCCTGTAATGATTAATTATGTTGACTTTGATCCATTGTTAAAATCTATGGGAGATTTTGTGGAGAAATAAAAGTTGAATTCTCCCGGCAACTTCTTTTTTTTTTGTATAATTGAACCTGAAAATTAATTGTACAAGTTATTGAATAACAATAGTATTGATAATTTAAATTAGCGACACATGAAGTTTGTTGTATCCAGTTCCGACCTGTTAAGTCACTTGCAGGCTATTAGCCGTGTTATTAGCAGCAAAAATACATTACCAATCCTTGATAATTTCCTTTTCCATATGGAAGACAGTACTTTAGAGATTACTGCTTCCGACCTTGAGTCGACTTTGATTACACGCATGACCCTTCAGAATGCTTCCGAAGGCGGAAGTGTTGCCATTCCTGCAAAAATATTACTCGATACTTTAAAAGAATTTGCTGATCAGCCTTTAACATTCGATATTGACACCGATTCGTATGCAGTTGTTATCAATTCGGAAAACGGTCGCTTCAGCGTTGTTGGTCAGAATGCTTCGGATTTTCCGCAGTTACCTGCTATTAAATCCGACCGGAAAAACTCTCTGAGAGTTGGTTATGACGTTTTGCTGAATGGTATCAATAAAACACTTTTCGCCACTGCCGACGATGAATTGCGTCCGGTGATGAATGGTATTTTTATCGAACTTGGGGGCGACAACCTTACCTTTGTGGCATCCGATGCACACAAACTGGTTCGTTACAAACGCAACGATATCAAACCGGGAACGAATGCCTCTTTTATTTTACCTAAAAAACCTGCGTCGTTGTTAAAGAATATCCTTCCAAAGGAGTCCAACGACATAGCAGTTGATTTTGACGATAAGAACGCTGTTTTTCAGCTTACCAATTATACTTTGGTTTGCCGTTTGGTAGAAGGAAATTACCCTAGCTACAATTCGGTGATTCCCGTTGGTAATCCTAATAAACTTAGGATGGACCGTCTGGAATTCTATAACTCGCTCCGTCGTGTTTCTGTATTTGCCAATCAGGCCAGTAACCTTGTAAAACTGCAGCTTACAGGCAACCAGTTAACTATTTCGGCTCAGGATATCGATTTCTCTATTTCGGCTTACGAACGTATCAAATGTAATTACGATGGCGACGATATGGAAATTGGTTTCAAATCGGTGTTCCTCATCGAAATCCTGTCGAACCTTACCTCGGGCGATGTTATCTTCGAACTTTCCGATCCGTCACGTGCCGGTATTATGGTTCCTGCCGAAGTTGAAACCGAGGGCGAAGACATTCTGATGTTGCTGATGCCTATGATGATTAATGCATAAAAACTGAATATGTTCCCTGAAGAGGGTGCCTTACAGGCATCCTCTTTGTTTTATAAACCAATATGAACCTGAAATTAAAAAACCCGATTGTTTTTTTCGATCTCGAAACTACCGGTACTAATGTAGTGTGCGACAGGATTGTAGAGCTTTCATATCTGAAGGTCTTCCCCGATGGCCGCGAAGAGGTTAAAACCATGCGTATTAACCCCACTGTTCCTATCGATCCCAAGGCTACAGCCATTCATGGTATCAGTAACGAAGATGTAAAGGACTGCCCCACATTTAAGGAAGTTGCCCAAAACCTTGTGAATGCTTTCGAAGGGGCCGACTTTGCCGGGTATAACTCTAATAAATTCGACCTTCCATTGCTTGCAGAGGAATTTTTAAGGGTGGATATTGACTTCGATCTTAAAAAACGTAAGTTTATCGACGTTCAGGTTATTTTCCATAAAATGGAACAGCGAACACTTGGGGCTGCTTACAAGTTTTATTGTGAGAAGGACCTGGAAAATGCACATTCAGCCGAGGCCGATACGCGTGCCACTTATGAAGTGTTGCAATCGCAGCTCGAACGTTATGCAAACCTCGAAAACGATGTGGATAAACTTTCGGAGTTTTCGGCCCAGACAAAAAATGTAGATTTTGTTGGTCGTATAGTACTGAATGAGAAAGGTGTTGAAACTTTTAATTTTGGTAAATATAAGGGAGTTCCGGTAGAAGAGGTTTTTGAAAAGGATCCGGCTTATTATGGCTGGATGATGAACAATGAATTTCCGCTTTATACAAAAAAAGTCTTGACAGCAATTAAGTTAAGAGGTTTTAATCAGAAAAAGAAGTGATTAGTCTTAAGTAGTAGGTCTTAAGTTGTAAGTGCTTGAAAACATGAACTTACAGTTTATACACGCAACTCGCACATAACACATAACACGTAACCCGATCATGAAAGTCATTGCCATTGGACGTAACTACGCCGATCATGCTAAGGAGCTGAATAATCCGCTTCCTGCAGAGCCTGTGTTTTTTATGAAGCCCGATACTGCTATTGTTAAGGGTAATAAACCATTTTATTTACCTGATTTTTCGAACGAGATTCATCACGAAGTCGAGATTGTTCTGAAAATTAACAAGGTTGGGAAGAATATTGCAGAAAAATTCGCGCACAGATATTATGCTGAAATTGGTATCGGAATTGATTTTACTGCACGCGATTTACAGGCAAAATGTAAGGATAAAGGCTTACCATGGGAAATTGCCAAAGCCTTTGATAATTCGGCTCCTGTTGGTGAGTTTATGCCGAAGGATGAATTTCCTGATCTGAATAACATCGATTTCAGGCTTGACATCAATGGTAAAACGGTCCAAAGCGGCAATACACGCGATATGATTTTCAAATTCGACAGACTTATTGAGCACGTGTCCCGGTTTGTAACAATCAAGATTGGAGACCTTATTTACACAGGTACCCCCGCTGGAGTCGGTCCCGTAAAAATAGACGATCATCTGCAGGCATATATTGGCGATAAATGTTTGCTCGATTTTTTTGTTCGGTAGTTTATTCGTAAATTTAATAAGCAGACAGGTATGTTTTTACGACTGCTTTGAAATGAATGGCGTCTGAGCCTTACGATTAACTTAAGATTCAATCAGAATGCGGGTAAATGGTTCGTATAAAGACCTCGTGTTTATATTTGACGAAGATTTAAATTCAGCCGAATTTGTTATTAATAGCTTTGATCTTAGGTCGGCCGAAGCCTATATAAACTTCATTGCATTGGTTTCCGAATATGCCATGATTGAAAAACCCGATTATATTATCTTCAATAAAAAAGAATCCGGTTTTGTTCTGGATAAATCTATATTAACCTTTACCAAAGGCCTTATTTTTAATCAGTTAAAAAGTTCAGGGGTTTCTAAAATTATAATGGTTGTTAACCTGCCCTTGTATGAGTCGATTTATAAGGATATTGAAAAGCGGAATTCACTGATGAAGAGTTTTTTAACCCTTGAAGAAGCTTATAGCTGGATACTGGCTAACCGCAATATGGTTTGACATCCGCAGCGTTTAAACATTCCAGCATATTCCGGTTGAGTAATCTTTACCCCATAATGTAGATTACCAAACTATGGTTTTGCCCGTTTTTATGTTTTTTGGGGGCAATTTTTCTGCTTTTTTCCGGTGGCATTATGTTTGACTTCTAAAGGGAAAATTAAAGTTATGCTGGAAGCAGGAACCAAAGCACCGGATTTTGAATTACATTCTACTCCGGATCAGAAATTAAAATTGAGTGACCTGAAAGGGAAGCGCGTTATTCTTGCCTTTTATCCCGCCGATTGGAGTCCGGTTTGCGGCGACCAAATGGTGATGTATAACGAGATGTTGAAATTTTTTCACGAAAAAAAGGCTGAAATAGTTGGTATATCAGTAGATAGCAAATGGTGCCACCTTGCATTTGGTAAGGAACGGAACCTTCATTTCCCGCTGCTCGCCGATTTTGAGCCCAAGGGTGAAGTTGCCCGAAAATATGGTGTTTACGACGAAAATACAGGAGAATGTGAAAGAGCTTTGTTTGTAATCGACGAAGAAGGAATCATCCGATGGAGTTATCTGTCGCCCAAAGGTATGAATCCAGGCGCCGACGGGATTATGGATGCTCTTGAAGCGATCGGGGAAAAATCGGAAGTAGGAGTAAGGTAATTATAAGTCCATAGACTTTAGTCAATAGCCGATAGCTACCGACCATCGACTATCGACTATCGACTTGGTCTGTATTTGCTATGGACTATAAACTATCGACCATCGACTAATAATAACTAAATCCATCATTATGTCACAATTAAGAGTACCCGTTAGCGAAAGCGATCATATAAAAGGAAACAATAATGCTCCTATCGAGCTGGTTGAATATGGCGATTATCAATGTCCGTATTGCGGAGAAGCTTATCCGGCGTTGAAAGAATTACAAAAACGGCTTGGAAAGAAATTAAAATTTGTCTTTCGAAACTTTCCGTTATCCAATACCCACGCCGATGCTGAGGCAGCTGCCATGGCTGCGGAGGCGGCAGGTGCCCAGGGAAAGTTCTGGGAAATGCACGAATTGCTCTATCAGAATCAGAATAGCCTTAAAAAGGATGATTTGATGGGATATGCAAAAAAGGTAGGGTTGGATATGGAAAAGTTCACAAGTGATTTTGATAATAAGACTTATCTTCAAAAAATCAAAGATGATTTTGAAGGCGGTCTCCGCAGTGGTGTAAACAGAACTCCTTCATTTTATGTGAATGGTGAAAAGGAGGACGAACTGGATGAGGAAAAACTGCTTGCATCAATCAAAGATCAGGAGCCTGTGCAGTTTTCAAAAGGGTGATAGAAAATTTTATCTTGATAATAAAAATTTAGGCTGTGTGAAAAGTACCGGACAATGAGATTCGCGTGCTCAGACGAACGCTTGCCGATGTTTAATCTTATTGATTTACAATATGGTTTAGACAAGCTCAATCTTAGTTTTGGTCTTTTTACACATCCTTTTTGGTTTACTAACCACCTCCAAACTTAAATACTTCATTGTCATTTAGAGAGCCCACCCCCGAAATTGGGACATGATGCAGTAATGACAGTGTATTCAATGTCTGAGGGTGTTGCTCCCGATAGCTATCGGGATTTGTAGCCGGGAGTGAAACGAAGTGTAACCCAGGATTGAATTCAAAACAAATTCAGGCGACGCGCAAACATTCAAGCAAAGAGATTTCTCTGATATCGTCGCAATGGCTACCTTCCACCTTCAAAGAGTTATACCCAAATCTGTCAAAAGTAACGTATTGAGAAATCTCAAAAAATGGTCAAGTAAATTTATTTTTTTTAGTTAGGCATCGGAAGATATAGCAGTTGGCGTTAGAAAAATAACTATTTTTGGTAATAAACCGCCTTAGACTTTCTGACAAAAAACTACTTATATGATTCGAAATTCCATATTCTGGTTAATTCTTCTGTTCCTGACGGCAAGTTTTCCTCTGGTTGGTCAGCATAGTATTGATGCAGGCCTGGGGGTGGTCCTGAATATAGATGTTAACGGAGTTCACGGAAGTGCAGCATCTTCAAACGGGTATAAAATCATTTACGCTACCAAGCATAGCTACGTATCCACTTCGGTTGATGTAGATGCCGACTGGTCAGGTTTTATTCCTCCCTGCACCGAAGACGAATGGTATAGCGGGGCTGTGGATTTATCAATTTCAGCGAAGGCTATTACAGGCTATGAGCTGAACGGGGATATTGCCGGAACTTACGATTCCGATTTTGTTCGGGAGCATGCCAAATCAGCCGATAATTATCTATCTGCAAGTTTATCAAATGGCGGGATTTCCAATGCTGCTTTTGTGGTTTACTATATGGCATACGGATCGTGTCAGAGAAAGTCCGATTCGGTGTTGATGCGGTCGGTGGGTTTTGATCATACTGTTACCATTGTACCTGATATTTCTATTGGGGCCATTTCGGATATAGCAGAAAGCGAAAATGGGAGAGATCCCTCCAGTAACAGCAGCTCTGGCTGGGAACCTTCTTTAAATTCGGGCGAGAATGGAACCCCGGTTCTACCCGGAGAAGACAGCCCTCTGGAAAATGCCGCGGAGAGCTGCAGTGTATATGGCCGTCCTCAATATGGCGTAAATATGCGCATTCTGGCACCGGGAATCGTCGACCGTGAATACTTTCAAACCACCGCAGGACCTGCCATCGATTTTACCCGTTACTTTAATCCCAGACACACCGGAATTTTTGGCAGAGGCTGGAGAAGTACGCTCGAAATGAATATTATGGCAAAAAACGTAAAATTTAATAAGAGCGGAAATATTATTTTACAACCTGCCAGAGGTAAAAACCTGTTATTCGACTATAACATAAACGACAAGAGTTTTACGGCAAATGGGAACGATGATACACTCTACCTGAAAGATAATAAGCTCATATGGCATAATCGTCAGCTTAACCTGTTCCATACTTTCAGTCTGCTTGATACGTCTGAATATTACTATATCACCGAAATAGCTGACCTTTTCAATAATAAAATTTACTTTAACTATTTGTCACCGGGTAAAATATCTTCGGTTAGTGACGGTGCCGGGCGTACCGTTCAATTTAAATACAATACGAATGGCCTGCTGGAATCATTTACCACTCCCGACGGCAGATTTACTAGTTACATATATAACAGTTTGAATATGCTCATTCGGTCAAACGATCTGGCCGGATATGTAACCGAATTTGAATATGATTCTCTGGCAAATGTAACTTCATTGGCTTTTGAAGGGAAAAAAACATTTTTTAAGTACCAGCATGTAAATGGACGTTCTTTTTTAACAAATCTGACGGATGCATTGGGAAATGTTTATAATTACGAAATGAATATATGGACCGATTTTGCCCGAAACACGATTGTTTATCCCAATGGCAGCAGAGTTACATACAATTTCGACGGAAAAGGAAATATAGGACTTATTGAATATGGAGAAAATGTGATTTCTTATAAATACGATACAAAAAACCGGGTTATAGAAAAGAAATTACCTTCGCTGGACAAGGTTGAGTATTTTTACAATGCCAATGGTCTGCTTGCCAAATCAGTATACAATAATACTGAATACGATACCTTGGTTTATTATCCAAACGGGTTACTGGCAAAATATACCGACCGTACAGGAAATAAATACCAGTTCCGGTATAACAACCTGGATCAGTTGGAGGTGTATGTAAATCCTGCAGGCGACTCTGCCACTTATTATTACAACAATCAGGGAAGGCTTTCTGGTTTCAGGAGCCCCGATAACAGGTTTTTACAATACCAGTACGACACCTACGGAAACCTGACTAAAATTTCCGACAATCTTGGGTTAATAATTAAGCTTACCTACGATAACACGGGCCATTTTTTGAAGAGTATTGCCGATTCTGCCGGAAATACATGGAACTATATATTTGATAACAATAAACGACTGAAAACAATTATAAACCCGGATAATACCAGGATAAACTATGATTATGGATGCTGCGCCCAGGAAGGCATCACATACGAGAACGGCCTGAAAGTTTTGTATTCGAGAAATGCCATGAATGCGTTAACTGGTATTACTTTCCCAAGTAGTAAAGAAATAAAGTTCGGGTATAATACAAATAACTTTTTGTCGGAAGTGACAAATCCTGCCGGTGATAAATGGAAAATACGCTACAACGAAAATAACATGCCGGTTGTGCAGAAAAAATTTAATGGCGATTCAGTTCTTTATACCTATAACGAAAACAATCTGATAAAATCGGTTACCGACGAACGCGGAAATATTACAACATTCGACTATATTGGAAGTAAGCTTTATTCTGTAACCGATGCCATGAACAAAAGCCGGTATTTTTACAGAGATAATAATGACCGAATCTGGAAAATCATCAATGCCAGACCAAATTCTTCAGTAACATATTCATATAATCCAAGAGGAACAGTTTATCAGAAAGTTAGCGGAAACAAAACGTATCAATACCGCTACGATAAAGCAGGCAGACTTATTTCAGAAAGATCGGGGACTGACTCTACCCTGTATTCGTATGATGTGCGGGGGCGCATTACTGGCATAAAATGGCACAATGGTAAACGTGTGGATTATTCCTTTAACAGTGCAGGAAAAGTTAAAAGTATTACTTACCCCGATGGTTATAAGGTTGATTACAGATATGATTCAAACAACCGGTTAGTTGTTTTGAAAACAGCAAAGGATTCGGTTAACTTCAGCTATCAGGGAGGAAAGCTTGTCGCTGAGAACAGGTCAAATAAAACCTTATCCCTGTCGGCATTCGATAATTATGGATTCCTGAAAAGCATAACACATAAAAAGAACAGCGACACCCTTGTTCATCTTGCTTACAGTTACGATTCCAATGGAAATATTGCCGAAACCGACATCAAAACGCTTTTTGCCTTTAATTTCAGTTCCGAAAAAAGCATGGACAATGCTACTTACAACAACCTGAACCAGTTAGTGTCCGAAAGCGGTAATTCCTACCTTTACGATGAAGATGGAAACCTGAAATCCATTTCCGGCAACAAAACCCTGAAGGCAAATTATACAAATGAGAACCTTGCCGACAGTATAGCTTATTCAGGGACTGTTATACGGCTTGTCTTCAATGGGTTGATGCAACCTGTTAAGGAGAATAAAAACGGAACCATCACCTTATTATATTATGACCTTCAGGATAAGTTACTTTTCGAATCGAACAGCAATGGCGGGATAACACGCAGGTATATTTATGCCGGTAACAGACTGATAGCAATGACTAACGAAGCCGGGAAAATATTTTACTATCATTTCGACAATAACGGCAGCACCATGGCTCTTACTGATTCTGTTGGCAATACAGTGGCAGCATACAACTATACTCCTTTTGGGAATAAAATTCTTGAACAAGGTACATTACAGAACCGGTTTACATTTATAGGCGCTTACAATGTTAACGATGCGGGAAATGGATTGTACAGGATGGGTTCCAGGTGGTACGATCCTTCGCTGGGCAGGTTTATTCAAAGAGATCCGAAAGGAATGGCGGATTGTACAAATATGTACGCATATGCCTTAAACAATCCCATGTTGCATATCGATCCACAAGGTACTGATGTGGCTAATGGTACAACGGACCTGTTTACCTGTCAGGGCCCCAGGTATGGCGACGATTTCATTTCGGAGGAAACAGCGACAGTGATCAAAGAAACTGTAGATTTTGCCACCGATATGGCTCCGGGTATAAGCGATGCCAAAGGAGCCGTTAAACTTACTTATTTTGCCGCCAGTGGTGAATACGAAAAAGCGGGAATGGAAGCTATTTCGATGGCCGGAGGTAAATATCTGGGTGGAAAATTACTGCCTGGTATCACTCAAAAACTGGGCTCCAAGGTTTCGGAGGAAGTTGCTAAAACCATATCAGATGTAGCTGCAAACGGAACTTTTAAAGTTATTGGCGATACGGCTACTGAGCAAATGGAGAAACCCTCAGAAAATAAACCGGCCGCTAAAAAATCGGGTCCTGCTTACATAATTGGACCTCCGGTGGGAACTCAGTATTGAAAACATAGAAAAAATGGTCATGAAAAAGAAATTATTATCAATCACTATAGGTATAGCTCTGTTTTCGGTGTTCAACAGTTATGCTCAAATTAAAATGAAGTATACTTACGATAAGGTGAACCAGCTCGTTGGATACGAACATACAGGAACTTATACAAACGCTTTCATTTACGATCAGTCCGGTAATCGCCTGAAAAAAAATCAGGAATTCCTTTCACTCGATATTCAGGAAAACAGCAGAATTAAAGCGACTCTGTATCCCAACCCGTTTGGCGGAACTTCATTTTATATCAGGTTTGATGAAAATGTAAAACCCGGATCGGTTACGTTACACAATATTGCTGGCAGACAATTGCCCATAAGAACAAATTTTACGGAAAACGTAGTTGAAGTT
>JAJYAG010000161.1 GCA_021779665.1 Bacteroidota bacterium
TATCAAGTTGCTTTATTAGTCTTTCGTAAGATTTCAATTCCACTATGGTTCGATTGGGAGGAATAAGAACCAGAAGGATCGTACAAAGCGGATGATTTCAATTCCACTATGGTTCGATTGGGAGGAAAACGGCACTTTCATAGAGCTGTCTTAAACTTGATTTCAATTCCACTATGGTTCGATTGGGAGTACCAATGAAAACGATATGGTATTGGACAATACTAATTTCAATTCCACTATGGTTCGATTGGGAGTCGACATCATCAATAAGCTTATACGTGTCTGCAATATTTCAATTCCACTATGGTTCGATTGGGAGCGAACAATTCTATGAGATTGCGAACGATGTTAATCAAATTTCAATTCCACTATGGTTCGATTGGGAGCGAAAAAACCCCCAGCGCCTCAATTAAACAAATAAATTTCAATTCCACTATGGTTCGATTGGGAGCCGTGACAAAAATAAAAAATTATGGGTGTATCACAGCTCGTTACACCCATAATTCTGATGAAATTACCTCACTAAAGTCGTCGATGGGTAATTCTATAAAAAGTACCGGGGATCGACACGCCCCGTAAACCACTGTTTTTCATCATGTCAAAGAACTTGGGCAGGTGAAAAATTCCAATTGCCAACATCAATTTGCCCTCGGAACGACCGTTCGACAACTTTTAAAGCATCTGGTCAAGTTTATTCTTTTCATTCCCAATAATTTCCTTTTCAAGCCATTTTTCCTGGCGGCTTTTAAAAATTATCATGCTATCGTAATCTTCATCCATAATTTTTGAGGCGTTCATTTTCAACTCTGTCATTTTTACCTCAGTTATCTCGCCCTCAAAAACCGAATTCTGAATCCAGTTCAGATATTTCCGACAAAGTTTTAGCATTTTGCCAACTCTTTTCTCACCAACATCATAAACCAAAATTACATACATCTACCACCACATTTTAAAAGGTTTATAATTTTCAATCCCAAGCAGATGTTTCGAAAGTTTAAAGCACTCAAGCCGGAGTAAATACTTGTAACTTACGTTTCGCTTCAGTGTCCGGTGCTGTATGGTTTCGTTTAACCGCTCTTCAAAGGCCTGAACAAAAATTTTTTTCCCCGACTCATTTAAAAGACATCGGTTCAGATTTCTGTCGAAATGCTTTTCCTGAAGTTCTTTTTTGTTAAGTATCTTGAAAATTACCCTGTCGACCAATAGAGGTTTAAAAATTTCGGCAATATCCAGTGCAAGTGAATACCGTCGTTCGCCGGGAGAATGCAGGTAACTTATGGTAGGGTTCAGTTGTGTTTGGTGAATAGCTTTCAGGCATTGGCTGTAGCACATCATATTACCAAAAGAAATGAGAGCATTTACCTCATTCTGGGGAGGCTGCTTTGTTCGGTTGCCCATTTCAAAATCGTTGATGATTAAGTTAAAAGCTTCGTAATAAATATTCCGGATATTACCCTCAACGCCCATGAGTTCTTCGGTTTCGCTGGTGTCGGCAATTTTACCTATGTAGCTTTCTATAAGATCAATCAGAGGTTCTGTATCTTTCCCCCTGTTATTATAATATCTCAGGTTTTTGACAATATTATGCGAAGCCCCTTCAATGAATTTCCGGGCAATGACCATGCGTTTCTTGTTATCAGTAAAATGGGCTGTTTGGGCCAGCAACATTTTTCCCGACAGCAGAAAATCCTTTGGCATAAAGGAACCGGAATAGTTTTCGTAATAGTCGAAAAAGTGAACCGGAATATCGCTTTTGCCAAGAAAATTATACAACGCGCTGTTAGCCTGAAGGGATCCAAAAACATACAGATCTTCAACTCCTTCAACAGGAAGGTATTTAGGCGGTTGCTCATTCCCGTCTTCGTCCACCGGGGTAAAACGAAGCGTGTTGTCCTTCCGCTCGAGCTTGCCGGGATTGAATAAGTAAAATGTTTTTTTCATAAAAGACCATTTATTTGTAAACTGTGAAGTGGCAAACTGTTTTCCTCCAACTCGCTACCTCAGACTTTGTCCTTAATTCTCCTCCCCACTCCAGCAGAAATCAAAGTAGCTGCAATGTTTGCAATACTTTTGCTCTTTCCGTTCGGGACAGGTTTCTGCGCCAATAATGCATTCAATCTCCTTTTCATAGACTTTTAGTTTTTCGCGGTCATCATCGCTTAAAACTACCTCACGCGTTTCGCGCAGCTTTGGATACTCGAGTTTGCCCATGACCCCTTCTACACCGTTGCGCTCCAGCACATAGATATAATACTTCACCTGCCATTCGTGAGCCTCCTCGTGGCTGTCGCTCTTTTTAATTTCGTGTACTACCTTGTTGCGCGCATCGTAATAGTCTATTTTTATTCCCTCCAATTCAATTTCAGTATACTTTTCAGAACGTTGCGGGTAGGAATTCTCGTGGATAAGCTTGCCTTCATATACAAGGTCGGAGGTGTGTTCCATATTGATGCCGTTGGCAAACAGCCAGAGTTTGAGGTGGCATAACATGTAATAGTTAAAATGGGTTCCGGTAGGCATGAGTTTCGGTTTATTAGAAGCCTTGCTTCTGGCAGAAGCAAGGCTTCTAAGGTTACGGTTTATTCTAATATCAAATCTCGTATCTCTTCCAGGTTGGCACTATTTGAATGATAGTCCAGATAATTTGCCTGATTACCAAACCAACTCAGTACGGCCTCTTTTTCCAGCTTCGAAGGTCTGTTAATCAGAATACGTTTATAACTGCTCCAGGGGTGCTGCCTGAAATCGTCGCATAGACCATGAAGCTGCGGGTTCGCATGGATGTACCAAACCAGGTTAGAAAAGTAGCGGGGATGTGTTACCTCTTTCCTTTTAAACGGGTTTTCAATCAGGCTGCCATGTCGGCGTTCCTGCTTGTTAACAGCCTTGGAGTAGCTTGTAAACATTCGTTGAAAACCTGCCGACACCGGATCTTTTAGAAGCTTTGCATCTGCAAGATGCAAAGCTTCTACCGGAGGCAGCGGCCTTTCCTTAATCCGAACGAGCAAATGAAAATGATTAGGCAACAGACAAAAGGCGTATACTTCAATTAGTTCCGACAAATGTTCATCCAGCCGACGCAAAAAGAATCTGTAGTTCTCGTCGCTGTAAAAGACCCTGTCGCCATTGTTACCACGGTTAAAGATGTGGTAATAACGGCCGGGTTCGAGAGGGAGCTGGAGGGGTTTCATGGCAATGCTTTTAGAAGACTGGTATCTTTAAAATGCCAGGATTCCGTTAATAATTGAGAGTTATATTTTTTCATAAGCTCCACAGAGAAATTCTTTAGCATTTCTTTGATCGAAGCGGTTCAGGTTACAAAATATGTTTTCTTCCCAATCCTCCACACTGTAGCTTTTACAGGTAATGCATAGGCCTGGAACTGGAATAAGGTTGGGATTAATTTTGTTGCCGTCGTCATCGTAGATACCGGAGATAGTTTCGTTCATAGAGGATAGACTTTAGAGATATAGTTAAATAATTTCAAATGTATCAATTAAGGTTTTATAGCCAATAAAATCATCGTATTCAAAATCATGTGCAATAATGACATTCCTTTTAGAATCTTTAGTAAATGTCGTTTTGAGAAGCTGATAATAATAGACCTGCACTAATAGCTGAGAAGCTTCAATGTATCTACCCTCGCTTAAGAATGAATCATATTCTTCAACAAGATTACTACACAAAATTTCAACCTTTTTATTATCCGATTCAATGGCATCTTCTATCCAGTTTTCCCAATGGCCGGCAATCCAATTGTTCTCAAAATCATTTATGGTAAGATTATTTAGTCCTCTTTGGAAATCTTTTTCCTGGGTATCATTATACCCGTTTTGATAAACCTTATTGCAGACTTTTACAAGATCGTTTTCAGAAAGTGGGGATTCATTTAGTAAGGTCAGATTTTCCCATGTACTCGCTAATACATCCTTGTTGTAAAAAGGAGTTCGTCCTATTATTTTCTCAAATAAGTAAATGGGAGCTAATTGACTTTTACCTTCTGCATTTTTTAGTTTGCCAGCTCTGTTTACTCTTCCGAAACGCTGAATTAAAGCATCAATGGGGGCATTTTCAATAAAAGCTACATCATAATCTATATCTAAGCTAACTTCAACGGCCTGAGTGGCGATTAACAATTGAGGTCGTTTAGAGATATCCTTGTGGGTTATTTCCTTTTCTATTTCGATACGTGATCTTCTGTTAAAACCACTATGAAGTAACTTAACCGATCCTTTGAAGCCTATGTCTTTATAAATCTGTTGACAAGTTTTGACATTGTTAACTATTATCAATACATTTTTCCCATCAGAAAGTAATTGATCGATTTGAGGCAATACGTCGGAAACTACTTTATTATATTGGCAAAACAATTGATGACGTTTACGATCCAAAATTATAGCATCAGATGGGTGTAGTGGATTTGGACGAATTAATTTGGACTCATCTCCATTAAAAACTTCTTTAAGAATTTTATTCAGCATAAAATCTGGTATGGTAGCAGACATAAAGAAAAATTTAGCGTCAAATAACCGTTTGAATAATTTAATGCTTGCAAGCATTAATCCGGTTAATAATGCATCATATGTGTGAAACTCATCAATAATAAAAAGAGCATGTTTGTAATCGAACAATGCCAATTCCCAACCTTTACCCTTTAGTGAAGTTTTTAATATTTGATGCAGCGTTGCAACCTTTACAGGGAAGTATATTTCGCTTGAGAGAAATTTTTTGGTATGTGCATCTCGTTGAAACTTTACATAATCCTTATTTTCATTTGAAGCCTCTTCAATTATCTGTTCATAGAAAAAATCGAGCGTTTTAGAATGAAGTGCGGTGACCTTGTCTTCCCCAAATATATTTTGCAACCGCGTTACCATGGCATTAATACTTGCCGTATATGGTAAGAGGTAAAATAGATGCGAATTTTCTCTTTGATTAGCAAATACCCAGTTCAGGGCTGCTTCTGTTTTGCCCGAACCGGTAGGTGCATGTAATACAACATCTTCTTTTATGCTTTGCAAACGTTCCTGAAATCCCCGAAAATCCATAAACTGACCATTCTTGTCTTTAGGCCTAAAATCTTCGATTTCTACATTTCTATAACAAGGGATATCATCTTCCAATCTTGCTGAACCGATGTGATCTGAAGCCATTAGTAATGCTCGCATAAATGAAAGTTTCTCCCTTTCTTTATTTGAGGGAATAACCTGACTTTGATATTTTTGAGTTAATTTTTTAATTTGATCCGAACTAATTTGTGGATTAATTTCTTGGTTGTTTTTAAAAGTCAGGTTTAAATGAAACAGGTATACCCATTCTTTTATGGTTTGAGCAGTGAGTAATTCTTTTGCCTTTTCATAAAGAACGGGCATTACATTTTTCATATCTGCAATTTCCAGTCTCTTATAATCATCACTATGAGGTACAACTCCTCTGTGGTGCGTAGATATAGCAAACAAGACATCATCTGAAAGCTCGAGAAAATTTTCGCAAAACCAAAGAGAAACAAGCTCATGGCGGATTGATAAATTTCGGTTACCAGCAAGTCTTTCCTGAAAATATGGATGTATTTTACCTAAATCGTGAAGAACTATGCTAGTAATAAGCTTCAGACTCCAATATTCCTTTTCTTCAATTGATAAAGGAAGTCGATCAAGCAAATTAGAACCTGCCTTAATTACATGGCTTGTATGTTGGGCTAATGTTGTCCCATCACTTTTGGCCAAAAATTTATCAAAAAATTCTTTCATTATTCAAACGAATGAAGATAAAAGCTTCGGGTATCGGTTTCCATGGTTGAATAAAGGTTAGGCATACTTACTTTTCCTTTACTATCATTGGGAACAGCTATAAAAATTTTGGTTTTTGTAGCAGTTCTGCCGCTTCCAACAACATCATTTTCAAGATATGCATCGGCCAATTGAACAAGTTGCCCTGCGATCTGCATTGAAGGATTGAAGGGTAACATTGTCCCCGAAATAGAGACTTCAGTTTCGGGTTTTACCTGAATTTTCCGAACCGATTCGATTTTTAACAAATCCTGAGATCGGCCTAATGCAGGCGTACCTATAGGATCATGAAAGTAATTCTCCCAATCTAAACGATTTAGCCAAACGGTTAGAGAAGGATTGACGTGAAACTCCCTTGGATAAGCATCACTTCCCTTAGAATGTTTCTTTACTTTTTTACCGTCATACTCCAAACGCTGTCGAGTTTCCAGATCATTTCCAATTGATTCAAAATCATAATGAAATCCTATCTGAACTTCTTTTGGTTCAATTGTTCTACCAAGGCAACAACCTACAATTCCTAAAAGTATTGAATAGGTTGGAACAGGTAAACAAACTGCATTCCCGGAAAGTATAAATGGCATTCTGGGAGTAGCAGTCCAACCCGAAAATTGAACTTCTAAAACTTCATTCATCATTTCAGATATTTTTCAATGAATTGAGTTACTATCCCAACCGGAGAATCTACAACAAAAATCTTCGGATCCAACTTTTTTACATCCTCTTCATTTTGCAAATAGCCAGCTCTTATTCCAATAAAAATAGGAGTAGCCAATTTTGGCTCGTAATCTTTAGCTATTTGATCCAGGGTTTCTATGTTTAAAGCAGGTTTTTCACCTGTCCCTACAAATAAATTATTGAATACAGGATTGGCCGATTCCATTCCTGCCAGAATTAATACTTTAGGAGTGACATCTGTCCCAAAAGCTGCTAATTTAGCTCCTCCTCTTAAAAAAGCCAATCCTCTAAGTAGACCTGAAGCATTTCTCTTCCGAATTTCACCGGCATTCTTTAAGGTAAACCGATCAAATTTGCCTATTTTACTTACCTCAAATTTATCCTTATGCTTCTCTATGAGTTCTGATGATAATTCCTGATGACTTCCCAAATTGTCATACACGCCTAAACGATAATATTCCAAATTGAAGAATCCTTCTAAATGTGTAGAATAAAACCTGGTAGAATAGGGAAGTGGAGTACCTTCTTTTAAATGAACAAATGCTTCGTCAACATTGAGGGCTCGCATATTACGAATACCCTTTAAAATGGAAGTCTTAAATGGTGAAGTTCTTTGAATACTTTCTTCATTTTTTGAACCACTTTTCATATAACCAAACAAGTCATCTTCAGGGAATTCGATTGGGTTTAGTTCTGTAGCAATTTTATTGGTAGTACCTTTTTCCGAACCATCTCCAATTGCTCTTAATTCGCTTGGGTTCCATTTGTTTTCATCATTGGCTGTATCTCGCAACCATCTCCTCCAGGATTGAGCAGAAACATATGGCACTTCTTCAAAGCGGTTATTTATTTTTTCTTTAAAAGTTTTGGGAATTACTTTGTTCTTGTCTTCACCTGAACCCAAACCTGAACCATTTAGAAAAGCAGCTGTGGCATCAATTAGTAATGCTCCTGTAATGTTGTTTAAATTAGCCATTGTTATAAAGTTTTCGTTAGTATATTCTGTTGATAAATTGATTGATAATACATTTTTCGTAAAGAGAATTGAATTGCAAAACGAGCTAAAGAAGTAAACTCACCTTGTGGGTTATAAAGCAAATCGTCTGACCATTTATCCTGTAATTCCGAGACATCGTTTTTTAAGAAAGCATTTGTATTTTCAATAGCCTCGTCAAACCAGTTCATAAATTTGGTTACTTCATTCGGAATTGAGAGAACCTGATTTAAATATTTATTGTAAGGCATCTTTCCGGTATTGTCATTTTTATATTTATCGAAATAGTAAGCCTGATAATCTCTGGCAAAATCATCGAATGTTGAAAACCAATTTTGATAATCTTCTGTGATAGAAGTGTCTTCTTTTAATTCCAAAATTTCATATTTCTTCTGTTCGGGTTGGCTAAAGAATAATCTTAAGAGTTCATTTAGGCCATAGCGACTTGGTTTGCCATTGGACTCATATAATGCATAAAATACACTTTTTAAGTTTACTGATGCGTGTTGAGTTGAACGCAAAAGCAATTCAGTATATCCAACAGTTTGATAATCCTGTGAATCTAATAGCCGTTTAATGGTTGCTTGCGGATTTGAATCGTTTTGAATTAATGCAATTAACCACTTGCAAACATTTTCTACTTTCAAATGCTCTATTTCCCCATTTTCGAGGATTTTTACAAAGGATTGTTTCTGATAGAAATAATGTGTGATTTTATAAATATTATATATTGAGCTTCTTACTGGAAATGCCTCAACAGAATCTAAAATTTGTAAGTGAAGATAAAAGTTCCATTCGCTGCATTCTGTAGCTTTAATTAATACAGAATAGAAGTCCATTCTGTATTCTTTTTCATTATATGCATCACTTTTAATGAGGTACTTTTCAAAGGACTTACTTTTATATTTATTAATAAGGTATGCAAGATGTTTTGCAATTTGAACCTTCCTTTCACTTCCGATAATATTCAAATAAGCTTCCATAAAAGGAACGCTTACTCCTTCATAATTTTTTGCCGGAAATAATTCATACCATTCCAGGTTATCGCTTAAAGCGTTCAGGAAAGTGCCCGAAGTTTTTCTATTCTCTACAATGCGAATAAGTTCATTTTTAATCTCTGGATTATTGATAAGTCGATTCAATTTTTTAATTAATGAATTGGGTATTCTATCAATTTCACAACTTGCACCAGTACCCGAATTAGTAAAACTCCATAAGTTGAGATCAGAATAATCATCTTCAATTCCTTTTTCTTCTAATACTTTAAGCGCTTTTAATAAATAATTTCCTTTTGCAAAATCTTTAATGTTTTCAATGGATTCTGTTTCCGGAGTGAGAGAAATCCTTTTAATAACCACCTCAGTATTATCTTTAACGAACGATCTGGAAAAATTAAAATTGGAAGAATCTATTAGGAGAATGCTACCTTTATAAAGTAATGCAGACAATGGGAGAAATTGCATAACCATAATGCAAAGTGGATGAATTCTTAACGAAAATTTAGCTTGCGGCAAGGCTTGAGCATCGGATCCTAATCCTCCAATTAATGGGAACCAGCAACGATTGATAGAAAGGTCGGTATTATCAAGATTAGCTAATTCAGATTTTTCCTTCTTGGCATCTAATTTCTTTAATTTGACCTTCGTTTTTAATTTATCTATCTCCTCCTTATAAAAATCTTCAAACGTTTTTTCGAAACGTAATCCAGAAATCTCACATATATGAGAGCCATTGGTTTCGCAATTATTAATAATTGATAAGAGTATATTGTTATATATGCTTGGTCCAATATTGTCTGCTTTTTTAGCAGGATTAACTAAAGGATTGTTTAAGCTAAAAATCATTGTATAGCTTTTTAATCTCTGGTTCAACCCCAATAATGAATATCCCTTAATTGGCTCGCTATACAATTTCAATAAAACTTCTGGAGTAATTTCTGACACATTATTAAGATTTGCTAAAGCCTCAATTGTCATTAAGGCATTGTTTAGCATGGCATTCCCTGTATAGGTTTCAAATATCTCCATAATATTTATCTCTTTAGCTTAATTTCAATTTCGTACATATAAAAAATACTATTGTAAGAATAGGGCATCATTTCTTCCTATTCAAGTCCGTTTGTTAGAATAAAAATTAATTCACCAAACCTGCCAGGTTTCGAAAACCTGGCAGGTGTAATTAATTCCATCTATTTTATATTCATCAAAGTTTATAAACTTTCCACTATTAATCATTTGTTCATGTGCTGCAACAAAGTTCGCCTTATCGTCAAACCAGCCAATTACCTCATTCCTGCGAAGCTTTGTAGGCTTAAGGGATAATATTGTTCCGTAGCTCGACCAGGGGTAATCTTTATAATTGTCAGTAAACCCGTGGTGCACGGGGTTGGTATGGATGTAAATAACTAACTGGCGAAAATACTTTTCGGAATCAACTGGTATCCGGTGAAATGGCTTTTCGAACAACGATCCTGTTCTTCCATATTTTTTATTAAAAGCTTTACAATAGGCGTTAAATAAATTCGAAAAGTGTTGCGATGCCTGAGGGTGGTTTCTTTTAAATTTTTCTTTTAGACCTGCCAGGTTTTTAAAACCTGGCAGGTCTGTTTCGCCACGAAGATCTTTTATCCTCACCAGCAAATGAAAATGGTTTTTCATCAGTACCCAGGCAAACGTATCGGCTACCGGATGAACATATTTCTCGTATAACCTTAGAAAATGCTGATAATTGTCGCTAACCCGAAATAAATCCTCCCCGTTATTTCCTCGGTTATAAATATGGTAATATTTCCCTGGTACGAATGGTTCCATTTTATTAATATTTAAATCTTTCTCACGCTCCCAAACCCCAAACTCCCCTTTTCTCCAAACCCCGCATAATAACCCATTCTGATAAATTCCACGGGAGCGGTAAGCGTAAAATCAAAAAGGTAACCTTTGATGGACGACTGCTGAGGTGTACCTGCTTTTATTTTAATCAGCTTCGACTTTATTTGACTCACTTTTAATGCTCGTGGTTCTGGTAAATATTCAGGCAGATTGCCTGGCGCCTGCTTCTGAATGGCTAATGTATAAAGCTTCTGATGCAAATTTTTAAGAAATAATTGTTCAAAGTCGGGATGGTCGGGCGCCAGGTAAGTTGCTGTTCGTGAGTTTTCTAGTTGAATACTTACTACCACTGGCGACTGGGTTTTGAAGCTCATGGTTTGTGTCCATATGGGTTCGGGAAGCTTTTCTATTCCCGAAACATGAAATTGTACCTGACTTACCTTGTCCCCCAAACGAAACTCCTGATTTCTGAAAACTCCCAATATAAATGGCTCTACAGCTTCTTCCAGGAAAAAGGATATTTCGAGAAAGCACTTATCGCTTAGGAACTCCAGCCGGTCACCGGAGATCTTAATCTTATCGATTATTAAATTGGAAAAAGTAAAATATTTGAATTGCTTTTTCCCATCCATATACCCATGCTCGTGAAGCCACATTGCAAAATCCGGATTGCCCATATGTATAGTCTTATAAATCCAGGAAGACAACTCGTACTGATAATTTACGGGAAGTATCTTTCGAATGTCGGTTGGGTGCAGCTCTAATCTAAATCTCATTAAAAGGTTTGTTAGTGTAATGTCGATGAAAATTAAATAAAAAATAATTACCCAACTATTTTTTTAATGTGAAAGAAAATACACTTTTCATTTTTTTTGAACTGGTAATCGTCAAAACCTGGCAGATTTCAAAAACCTGCCAGGTTTGAGAATGATGTCTGAAACGTGGACAAATTCTACCAATTATTTTTTATCTGAATTTTTTACCTCCCTTGTCTGTTCTCGTTTAACCGGGAAGGCATCCTTCGGGATGTGCCGGTAACCAAACAAAACTTAATAAACAGAGTTATGAAACGAAATTGGAGAATCGCTTCTGTTATTGTAATGGCCTTAATGTGTGCAAATGTTGTTGCACAGGAAATTGTTGAGGTAAAAGATGTGAAACAACCAACTTCCCAGGGTACTCAGCCCGGGTTCAGCGTTTTTATCAAAGATGCAACGCTCGATATTGTTTCCAGAAGATGGGGTCAATACATGCGCAACGACAATAGCGAAGTGTTTAAAAGTAAGGACTATAAAGTGAAGTTCGAATTCAAGGCTGGTGAGTATCTGGCCGAACGTGCCATCTTAACTGAGATTTCGAATAAATATATTTCCACAATTGCTACGGTTGTGAATACCAGTGGAGGAGTGCAGTTTACTGCGTTTTTTCAGCTCGATTCATCGTTTATCTCAAAACAAACACTGGGCGATATTTATCCAAATACAAAAAAATACGTGCGTAAATTTGCAGTGGAATGCTACAGAGATGCTGTAGCTGCCGAGCTGGCCCGCGAAGAGAAGAAACTTAAGGATCTCGGTGATAAACTTGTTAGCTTAAAAGATAAAAAGCTACTGCTCGAGAAAAGTATTGCCAGGTCTGAGGCTGGTGTCAGCGAAATGGAATCGCAGTTGCGGACAAATATGACGGAACAGGAGCGCTCGGGCCGGAATCTGAAGATGCTGAACGATTCCCTGGCTCGTTTGTCCATAAATTCTCCTGAATATGCCGTGTACAATAACCGGTTGAAAGAAGAAAATAAAAACCAGAAACGCCTGATAAGTGATAATTCTTCCTTTCATAAAAAACTCGACAATCACAAGAAGTCGATACTTGAAGATCAGGAAGCGATAAAGAAAAATGTTATCGATCAGGACTACCAGGCAAAGCAAATCGAAAGCCAGAAAGTTGTGGTGAACAATGTAAAGGTAAAGTTGGGGAATGTTAAGTGAGAAGAGTCTACAGTCCACTGACCTCAGACCACGGCTAAATACAGTACAGGCGACTGGTCATGGAGGCCTAAATGCAAGTACAAGAGAATGATAGATGGCCAATTCGGGGAAAAGATAAAGGTCGATTATCTTTCAAATGGCTGTTAGCTGTCGACCGTGGTCTGTCGACTGAGGTCGGCCCTTATTCCGCCTCTTTCGCCGATTTATCCCGAAATTCGCTTGGGGTCAGCTGCATCTTTTCCTTGAATAATTTGCTGAAATAGAAAACACTGCCAAAACCAAGATTAAAAGCTATTTCCTTAATACTTTGGTTCGAATTGTTCAATAAATAAGCGGCCTGCTGCATGCGTAACGACAGATGGTATTGTACCGGCGACAACCCGGTGTATTTTTTAAAAGCTTTCCGGAATACTGAATAATCGATATTGAGATTTTTTGATAAATCTTCTATGTTGATGTTATGGTTGAAATTATCACGAATGAATAAACAAGCTTTCTGAATGGTCTTTTCAATTTCGCTGCTCCGGAAGTTTTCGTTCTTTTTGAGCGAAATAATCATCCCGAGAATGTAAACCACCAATCCTGAGCAGATTTGCTGATAACCCGGTTGTTCGCTATTGATGAAGTTGAAAATTTTATGAAACTCTTCGATGAGCTTTTCATGAAAACCAATCTGCACTAAAGGAGAATTCTGAAGCGTGTCGAAATTTTCGAAAATACGGGCGGCAAAGTCGCCGTTAAAACCAATGTAATGCTCCGTCCATCCGGTGTCTTTGTTAGGTTGATAACGGTGCCACAAGTTGGGTTTTAAAATAATTACCGATCCTTCCTGAATCTCGAACTGACCTTCGTTGGTTTCAATTATTCCCTGGCCTTCGGTAATGTAGTTGATCTGAAATTCCTGTAAAATACGGCCTTTTTCCCAGTTAAAATTGTATCCCGAAGGATGGCCTTTGGGTGGGTATTCTTTCCCTGGCAATACTTTGGCATGACCGCCAACGGTGAGGTAGAAGCCACTGTTAGTGTCCTCCTGGCTATGGGTCAGGTATTTAAAGTAGTTGCTCATGGAATGCTACAATTTATCCATCCTCAAATATCAAAAAATTAAATCAATCCGCAAGTATTTTTTTGGGTTGCGGGTTTTGGGTACAAGTTGCGGGTTTTCTTGCTCCGTCGTCTGTGCACCTTTATTGTTCAAGTGACTGACTTGTATTCTGTATTTGGCTGTGGTCCGAGGTCTGTCGTCCGCCGACCTGGTTGACCATATTCTTCCTACGACATACGGTCCGCGACTTACTACTAATCCCGTCTTTCCAGGAAATGCTTCGAGTCTCCCCATTCATCCCATGCTACTTCGTCACCCGACATCTGTACCCGCGCCTCGAGGCATTGGCTGCAATCGTCGGCATTCTCATCGGTACAGGGTTTGTTTTGATATAAGAGATAGTTATTACGGTATATTCCGGGAGTTATATTAGGCATAATTACATTGGCGCCAATCTTAAGAGCCTTTTCACGACCCATTTTATCAATCGCCTGCAATGCAGTTGTAGCTGCGATATTTATATTTTTCATCATAATTCTTAAAACGGCGATCATTTTCAGGCTGAGTTCAAAACGTTCTTTCAGGGGGAGCAGTTGGTCCCGGAACTCGTACAGCGGAGTGTCTTCATGTTCAATGTAGGGGCCCATGCCAATCATATCGATTCCTCTTTCCTTAAAGAAAAGAAGATCGTTTGCCAGGTCCTCGGTTGTTTGGAATGGCAGGCCTATCATCACACCTGTTCCGGTTTGATAACCTATGCTTTTTAAAGTTCTGATACAGTTTAGCCTTTGCTCGAAGCTGTGAAGACTGTCGTTTGGATGCAGTTTTTTATAGAGATCGGCATTTGATGTTTCAATTCTCAGCAGAAAGCGTTGTGCCCCGGCGTTAAACCAACGTTTATAAGTTTCTTCGGTTTGCTCGCCTAACGATAGTGTGACACGGATTTTCCCTTCTGTTTGTTCGCTTATTTTTTGTAAAAGGTTTTCGACTCTGTCGACAAAAGCTGTGTTTTCAAGTTCTCCGCTCTGAAGTACCACCGATGCAAACTTACTCTTGAGTGCAAAGTCAACGGCCTCCAGAATTTCCTTATCCGATACATTGTAACGGTTAACGGTCGTGTTGCTTTTCCTTATTCCGCAATACAGGCAGTCCTTACGGCAAATATTCGAAAATTCTATCAACCCTCTGAAGTACACTTTCTTTTGAACGTGCTGTTCTTTAACGGCAGCCGATTTTGCAAAAAGCAACTGCTTTTCCGTGCCTTCTGCCGAGAGCAGGGTTACTATATCTTCACTGGTAAATGCATCCTTATTCAGTATGTTTTCAATCATTGCACCTGTTCATTCGTGATGGAACCGTTTTTAACAAAGGGCGATGTAACTCTCTGGTAAATGCCGTGGATCCATGCAATTGTCATTCCATAATTGGTAACCGGAACGCCCGCTTCAATATAGGGTTTCAGCCGGTTAAGCAATTGTTTCCGGGTGAACATGCATCCGCCGCATTGCACCACCAGGCTGTACGATTCTAAAGGCCGGGCGGATAGATCGATTCCTGAAACAATGTCAAAATCAAGTTTCTTCCCTGTGTAATTCAATAGCCATCGGGGAAGCTTAACCCGGCCTATGTCGTCGCAGGTGACATGGTGGGTACACGACTCCATAATGAGGACTCTGTCGCCGTCTTTCAGCCCATCAATTTTGGGCGTTCCTTCCTGATATTTGGCAAAATCGCCTTTACTACGGGCAAGAACTATGCTGAAACTTGTAAGTGCTATGTCTGGCGGAATAAGCGCATTGGCTTTGGCGAAAACCTGACTGTCGGTTATGGCCAGTACAGGGCGCGGATTCAATTTTTTAATCAGAGCTTCAATTTCAGTTTCTTTTGCTACAATAGCAATGCCGCTGTTGTCGAGAACGTCGCGAATTACCTGAACCTGTGGCAGGATTAACCGGCCTTCGGGAGCTTCGGTGTCAACCGGCGTGATAAGCAATACAAGGTCACCCTGATTTATGATATCACCTAACAAAGAACGGTTGCGATAAATGGTTTCGGGTATGATTTTGACGAGCTGGTCGGTAATTTTCTCGTTTTCGGGTTGAAAGCTGCTGTAATCAACCACATGGTAACTGCTGAGGCTCTCTTTTAGACCCTCACTGAGAGGACCTTGGTCGGCCTTATTGTGAACTATAAGAAATGGGATATCGTACTTTTTGAATAGCGAAATAAGCGATTCTTCCGATTCGCCAAATATATTTCCGGCAATCACTAGTATTGCAGCATCGAGTGTTGAGAGAGTGTGCAGTGTTTTATCCACCCGCTTTTTCCCCAGTTCTCCTGTATCGTCAATTCCGGCGGTGTCTACAAGAATAACGGGACCGATGCCGGCGATTTCGGTCGACTTTTTTACCGGATCGGTAGTGGTTCCGGCAATTTCCGAAACAATGGCAACATCCTGACCTGTCAATGCATTGATCAAAGAGCTTTTGCCGTTGTTACGGCGGCCAAAAATGCCAATGTGAGGTTTTGTATCTTTTCCTTTACTCATAATTGTAAAAAAGTAAAGGTCGGAAAATTCTTTCTAATTTTACATTGATAAATTTTGATTTTTCAGATTTTCTACCCTATCCCAAAAAGATACTATGGTAAATTCCAAATAAAACGCTACTTTTTTTACCTTTGTACCGACCAAAAGAAGGCTTCAGTCGATTCGTTGCTCCGAAGTTTATCTAGGGCGGGGCTTTGCCCCGCTT
>JAJYAG010000162.1 GCA_021779665.1 Bacteroidota bacterium
ACAACTGATTCAGCTGCTGCTGTAGAAGCTCCGGCTCCTGCTGTTGCTGACACTGCTGTTGCTGACACTGCTGCTGCTGATACTGCTACTGCTGTACAGTAATCTGAAGCTCAAGAAATTTTAAAGCAGGAGAAATCCTGCTTTTCTTTTGCAAATAAATTAACCAAATGGTTAAAATAAATGGATAAATATTTTGGTTAAACTAAATGGTTTATTACTTTTGTATCGAAAAAAGTTTAACATCATGACAGAACAGGAAAAATCAACGGAGGAAACCATATTTAGCGCTGCTACCGACGAATTTATTGACAAAGGATTTGACGGGGCACGAATGCAGGAAATCGCCAAAAGGGCTGGTATTAATAAAGCTTTGCTGCATTATTATTACCGGACAAAGGAAAAACTTTTCGATGCTATTTTTGAAAAGGTCTTCAAAACATTTATGCCTGGTATTTTTGAAGTAATGCAGTCCGACGCTTCCATGTTTTACAAAATTGAAGTTTTTGTGGAAGGTTATCTCACGCTGATATACAACAATCCTCACATTCCTTCTTTCGTTATTCACGAACTTAACCGAAATCCCGACAGATTGCCTTTAGTTTTTGGAAGTATTGTCAATCAGGTTAAGGATAAAGCTTTCGATAGATTTGCTGAATCACTGAAAAAGGAAATTGAGGAAGGAAAGATTATTCCCATTGAACCAGAGCAATTGATAGTTAATATTATTGCGCTTTGTATTTTTCCGGTAGTGGCCAAACCTATTATTCAAGGCGTAATTTTCGAGAATGACAAAGCTCGTTATAAAGCCTTTCTCGATAGCCGCAAAAAAGAGATCGCAAGGTTTGTAATCAACTCTATAGCAGTTAACAGAGATCAAATTTCATAATCATTATTATATGAGAACCAGATACTATTTGTCTCCATATATATTAGGGTTTACTCTTTTTATATGGTTTAGCATTTCAACAAATGCTCAAAATCCTGTCGGATTAAAAGACTGCCTGAAAAAGGCTAGAGAATATCATCCATATTTTCTGGATAAGCAACGAATTGATAAAAACAGAGAATTACGCATTAAAAACATTAATTCAATGTGGTTGCCACAGTTAAACCTAAATGCGCAGGCCACCTACCAGTCCGAAGGAACAAAAATAGATGTTCCGATTCCCGGTTTTAATGTTTCAGGCTCTCCACTTGATCAGTATAAAGTTACCATGGATATTAACCAGGTTCTGTTCGACGGAGGAACATCGGCGGCGCAGAAAAAGCTTACTGAATCGAGCGTTAACGCAGATCTGCAGCAAAACGAAACCGATCTTTATAAAGTCAACGACCAGGTTACTGCAATATATTTCAATACGTTACTGTTACAGGTTAGTCGTGAACTGTATACCAATATGTTGAGCGACCTTAGCGCCAAAGAGCAAAAAATTTCATCGGGTGTCCGGAATGGAATTCTTATACAAAGTGATTTGGATAACCTGAAGGTTGAGATTTTGAAAACCCGGCAACTGATTCAGGAAATAGAGCTGGCTCATGCCAACAGTTTGTGGGTATTAAGCGATATTACAGGCGATTCGGCTCTTGTCAACGCCAAGCTTACCATCCCCGATTTGGTGGTTTTGCCTAATGATTCATTAAACCGTCCGGAGTTGAAATTTTTTGATATTCAAAAGGAAATGCTCGATGGTTCCAAGAGCATTTCATCAACACAACGAATTCCTAAACTTTATGCATTCTCGCAGTTGGGTTATGGCCGGCCGGGATTGAATATGCTGAAGGACGATTTTCAACCTTATTATATTGTAGGATTAAAGTTTCAATGGAATATATGGGACTGGAAAAAAACTTCGCGCGAAAAAAGCATATATTCTGTTCAGCAGGAAATGATTGACTCGAAAAAAGAATGGTATATCCGAAACGTCAACATCAGCGGCAATAACGAACTAACCCGCATGAAACAACTCGAAAATGCGTTGGGTACCGATGAGGAAATTCTTGGCCTGAGAAAAAATATTACCGTTCAGTCTGAAAAACGTCTTGAGCAGGGAGTTCTTACAATGACCGACTACCTGACGGATTATAATGCCGAAGTTAAAGCCGGATTGCAGCTGGAGACACACAAAATACAATTAATTCAGAGTAAAGCTAATTATTTAATTATTAAAGGAATATTATAAGCCATATGAGAACAATTATTTTAACCTTATTTGCAGCGACGTTATTATTTGCATGCAACAATAATAGCGATAAAGCTGATGCTTATGGAAATTTCGAAGTAGTGGAAACAATTGTCGGAGCTGAAGGTCAGGGGAAACTCCTGAAATTTATTCCTGAGGAAGGAATGCAGCTCAAGACCGGTGAAATTGTCGGAGTTATTGATACCACCGCTTTATGGCTCAAAAAACAGCAGCTTCTGGCCACAAAAAAGGCCGCAGAGTCTCGTCTGCTGCAGATTAAAGCTCAGATTGACGTTCAGGAAACACAAAAAGCCACTGTTCTGAAAGAAAAGCAACGGATGGAAAATCTGGTGAAAGATAAAGCTGCTCCTGAAAAACAGCTCGACGATGTTACAGGGCAATATAAAATACTCGAAAGTCAGATAGTTTCAACAAAGACACAAAACCAGAGTGTTGCAGGCGAAATAGAATCTTTGGTGCAGCAGATCAAACAGGTGGAAGATCAAATATCAAAATCATATATTGTCAATCCTCTGGATGGAACCGTGCTCGAAAAATATATTGAACCAGCAGAAATTGCTACTCCTGGCAAAAATCTTTACAAAATTGCCAATTTATCTACTCTTAAACTCAAGGTGTATGTAAGTGGCTCACTATTACCTCAGATAAAAATCGGTCAAAAGGTAACAGTTAAAATTGATGAAGATTCAAAATCAAATCAGTCATTGGATGGAACAATCAGCTGGATATCATCTCAGGCCGAGTTCACTCCAAAAATTATCCAAACCAAGGAAGAACGCGTAAAGCAGGTGTATGCGGTTAAAATTGATGTGGTTAACGATGGCCGAATTAAAGTAGGAATGCCCGGTGAAATGTTTATTGCAGCCGCAAACAAATAATCAGCAGAATATGGATGCAATTGTTGCTGAAAAAATTACCAAGCAGTTTAAAGAAACTGTTGCGCTGAAAGAAGTGTCTTTTCAGGTCAGGGCGCATGAACTATTTGGATTTATTGGTCCGGACGGAGCAGGAAAAACAACTTTATTCAGGCTGATAGCATCTTTGATGTTGCCCAATTCCGGTTCCTTAAAAGTCCTTGGCCTGGATCCGGTAACCGAATTCAAAGCGCTTCGGAAAAAGCTTGGCTACATGCCCGGGAGGTTTTCGTTGTACCAGGATTTAACTGTTGAGGAGAATCTGGATTTTTATGCCACCATTTTTGGAACCACCATTGAGGAAAATTATGATTTGATAAAGGATATTTACAGTCATATCGAACCATTTAAAACCCGTCCTGCCGGAAAACTTTCGGGTGGTATGAAACAAAAGCTTGCTCTTTCGTGTGCTTTGATTCATAAGCCGGAGCTTTTGATCCTTGATGAACCTACAACAGGTGTAGATGCGGTTTCGCGCAAAGAATTCTGGCAAATGCTCAAGAATCTTCAAAAACAAGGTATTACTGTGGTGGTTTCAACACCTTACATGGACGAAGCCGCTCTATGCGACCGCGTAGCTCTTATTCAGAAAGGAAGTCTCCTGAGTGTCGATACTCCTGAAAATATTATCAATAGCTTTAAAACAGAGCTATATGGTTTACGATCGGTTGACATGTACAACCTTTTAATTCAGCTGAAAGCTTATGCTTTTTGCGAAAATGCGCATTTATTTGGCCAGTACATACATGCTTCATTTAAAGGAGAATTAAACCGGAACGACCTTTTAAATTACTTAAAGACGAAAGGGATTGAAGATGTTGAAATTACCGGCATTAAACCCGGTATCGAGGATTGCTTTATGCAGTTGATGGTTAGCAACGAAACATTAGAAACTGTATGAGTCAGGAAAGAATCATAGAAGTAGAGAATCTGGTTAAAAAGTTCGGCAATTTTGTTGCAAACGATCATTTAACCTTTCATGTAAATAAAGGCGAAATTTTTGGTTTTCTGGGAGCTAATGGTGCCGGGAAAACTACTGCTATCAGGATTTTATGCGGACTTTCGGCACCAACTTCCGGCAAGGTTTCGGTTGCAGGCTTTGATGCTTACAAGCAAACCGAAAAGATTAAAAGGAATATCGGTTATATGAGCCAGAAGTTCTCGCTTTACGAAGATCTTACACCTTTCGAAAACATCCAGTTTTACGGAGGTATTTATGGGATGTCGGCTAAAGTCATTAAAGAACGTTCGGAAAAGCTGTTTAAAAGGTTGGAGTTTGAGGAATTTAAAAATAAGCTTATCAAAGAAATTCCGCTTGGGTGGCGTCAAAAACTCGCTTTCTCGGTAGCAGTTTTTCATCAGCCAAAAATTGTTTTTCTCGATGAACCCACTGGAGGCGTGGATCCTATAACTCGCCGTCAGTTTTGGGATTTGATTTACCAGGCTGCCAATGATGGTATAACCGTGTTTGTTACCACTCATTATATGGACGAGGCCGAATATTGCAATCGTGCATCCATCATGGTCGATGGGCGCATCGCAGATCTGGATACCCCTCTGAATCTCATAAAAAAATACAACACAACTTCCATGGATGAGGTATTTTATCTCCTTGCCCGCAATATGAATAAACAGTAAATCGAAATGAAAAAGTTTTGGGGATTTGTAGTTAAGGAATTTTACCACATATTTCGTGACAAACGAACGATGCTGGTATTGTTTGGAATGCCGCTGATCATGATGTTATTGTTTGGTTTCGTAATTACCAACGAAATAAAGGATGCAAAAATTGCAGTTCTGGATTTATCGTACGATCCTACCACACGCAACATTACTAATAAAATAGCATCATCCGGTTATTTTCAGATTCAGGAAGTGCTTACTTCTGATAAAGATATCGAGTCAATTTTCAAAAAGGGATTTGTAAAAGAAGTGATAGTCTTTGAAGGTAAATTCGAAGAAAAGCTTTATAAAACCGGAAAAGCAAACATTCAGCTTATTACCGATGCATCAGATGCCAATCAGGCTAAATTAATTGCCGAGTATACCTCCGGGATAATACGGGCATACAATAATGAACTGAATTCCGCATACACAATGCCATATAAAATTGAAACAGAATCGCGGATGTTTTACAATCCAGAAACCAAAGGTGTTTATATGTTCGTGCCAGGCATCATGGCAATGATTCTGATGCTGGTTTCAGCTTTGATGACATCCATATCCATCGTTAGGGAGAAAGAGATGGGAACCATGGAGGTATTGCTGGTTTCACCCTTACGGCCAATTCAGATAATTCTGGGAAAGGTGATGCCTTACGTATTTCTTTCTTTTATCAACGCTGTTTTTATTATCATTTTAAGTCTTACTGTATTTAATCTTCCTGTTCAAGGCAGTATTCTTCTATTACTAGCCGAATGTCTCCTGTTTATTGTGCTGGCGCTTTCTCTGGGCATTCTTATTTCAGCTTCAACTGATAACCAGCAGGTGGCAATGCTACTGTCTATGGTAGCTTTAATGCTTCCAACAATGCTTCTCTCAGGATTTATTTACCCTGTTGAAAATATGCCCGTGATTTTGCAGGTCCTCTGCCAGATGATGCCTCCCAAGTGGTTTATCGAAATAGTAAAAGGAATTATGCTGAAGGGAGTCGGATTGGATATGCTTTGGTTCGAAACATTAATATTGTTGGGTATGACCATTTTGCTTTTGTCAATTTCTGCCCGAAAGTTTAAAAAACGCCTCGAATAATTTATTATGAGAACAATAGGATATATCATCAGAAAAGAATTTATTCAGATATTTCGCAACCGGTCCATGTTGCCCATCATTTTTGTTATGCCGGTTATTCAGCTTATAATTCTTGCGAATGCGGCTACCCTGGATTTGAAGCGGATTGATATGGTTGTTGTCGACGAAGATATGTCGCAAAGCTCAAGGTCGCTGGTTTCAAAGTTCAACGGATCTCCTTTTTATAAAATAGAGGCAGCCTTCCTGTCGGTAAAAGAAGCTGAAGCAGCGATGCACAAAGGGAAAGCAGGAGTAATTCTTCACATTCCTCAGGATTTTGAAAGAGATCTTTTAAAAGAAAATAAGGCAAAAATACAGTTGATGGTAGATGCAATTAACGGAATGGCTGCCGGTTTGATAAATGCTTACAGCAGTGCAATCATTGCCGATTTTAACAAGGAAGTGATATCCGACCTGGTTACAATTCCCATTCCCGATGGTTTGAATAAATCAATAAATACAATTCCATATTACTGGTATAATCCGCAGTTAAGTTATAAGAATTTTATGGTACCGGGAATTCTGGGAGTTCTGATAACTATGATCGGGATGTTTCTGGCCTGCATGAACCTTGTTCGTGAAAAAGAAATAGGAACCATCGAGCAGATAAATGTAACGCCCATTCATAAATTTCATTTCATAGCCGGTAAATTAATTCCCTTCTGGATACTTGCACTTGCCGAACTTGCTTTTGGTCTTGCAGTGGGTAAACTCTTGTTTAATATCCCTTTCCTTGGGAATATCCCTTTGCTTTTTGGATTTGCAGCCCTCTATCTGTTAGTGATTCTGGGTTTTGGTTTGTTTATATCAACGTTTGCCGATACACAGCAACAGGCTATGTTTATTGCATGGTTTATTGCTATGGTTTTTATAATGATGAGTGGTTTGTTTACATCTGTTGAAAATATGCCGGATTGGGCACAGATTTTGAATAAAATAAATCCTATAGCTTATTTCATGAGAGTAATCCGCATGATAATTCTAAAAGGATCAGGAATAAAAGACATTATAAATGAGGTCGTTATTTTATCAGGCTATTTTGTAGTCATTATAAATCTGGCCATCTGGAGGTATAAAAAGACGACCTAAATTTTTACAATTTATTTGGGAATCGCGCGTTAGAAGAATAACAGAAAAACCCTTCATGCCGGTAAATCCATTTAATCCTTTTATTTATTATTTGTAAAACCTTGTTTTTGAGGACAATACTTTAAATGGATTTATTGGAGTTTAAAAAAACATTAATATTATAAAAAATTACTTAAAAAAACAATATCAAAATGTTGAGATGAATCACCACCCTCTCAATTATATATCACTATAACCCTCAAAATACCGGGAGGTTTTTAATATATTTTTAATTCAACAAAGTGATCAACATTTTATTAACAGATCAGAAAAAAAATAAAAATATAAAAACCTACTGTTATGAAATCAAACCAAATCAGAGCCGAAGTTTTCAATTTAGAAGGTATGAAAGTTCATATTTGCCGTGATTTAACTAATATGGATTTATCTAAATTGATGGATGATGTTTATATGATCTGTTACAAGGATAATACAGGTAATACACTTTGGACAGAGAAGTATGTGAAGTCACAAAAAGCAGAATTAGTGTTTAATATTTAATTCTTAACTAGCGGATAAAATCTTTACTCTCTATTTTTCTTAGTTTAAGCAGACCATCAATTTCTTCTGCTTTAAGCACAAAATTGAACTTCCCGATTTGGGTACAGAAATAAAAGTCGCTCGAAGGTGAAAATTCCTGATTAGCAGGATTAAATAGCCTTTGAGCGCTTGTGTTTTTAATGGTTTCAATCATTTCGGCAGTATTGGGAGTTTCACCCTGTAAACACTGCTTTATATATTCTGCACAAAAAGTGTCCTCTTCAGTGGGATATTTCATCGAATATCCCATACAAACCAGCGAAACTATTCCTGGGTTTTTAGCCTTGATATAAGAAACTATTGCCGGCGCGTTCACAAAACTACCTGTAATTCTTTCAGAAGCTTTGGTTGCATTTACAAGTCCTTGCGTACCCGCACTGGTTGTATGTATTATAATTTTTCCCTCAATGTTTTCGTGCAAAATGTGAGTTGGAGAGTTACCAAAGTCGAATCCTTCGGGAACCCTTTCATTTCTTTCGCCTACTAAAATGGAATTTGGTATTTTGCTTTTAAGATCGTAGGCCTTATTGATATCCGATACGGGAATAATTTCAGCCGCCCCCTTATCGGCCATGTAGCAAGCCAGGGAGAAAGCGCGAAAAACATCAATAACTACGGTTAAGCCTTCAGCCATTTTTGCTCCCTCGAGGAGATGTAATATTCTAATTTCCATAACTAACAATCGAAATGCAAATATACGTGCATTTCTTTTGACATTCGTGGACAAAAACTAATTTTGTATAAAGCTTTATCATGGTTAAAAAGATTTTAAACTTCATTAAGTTTATCACAAACGATATCTGGAGCATACGCCTGAGTGATGTAACCTCTCCAACAAAAGCCCTCTATTACAGATACGTCAGGGTTCTGGTACTTTCTGTCAGGAAATTTATCGAAGACAAGCTGCAGTTCAGAGCGTCTGCTCTCACATTCTTTTCAATGTTATCAGTAGTGCCGGTTCTTGCTTTAGGTTTTGGAATTGCCAAAGGTTTTGGTTATCAGGAGTATCTTAAAACCGAATTGGAGAATAATCTGAAAGGTCATGAAGAAGTTGTAAAATATCTGATTGACTTCACGGGTTCTTTTCTGGAAAAAACTCAGGGTGGCTTAATAGCTGGTGTGGGAGTGGGGATTCTTTTCTGGACAGTAATGAAAGTGTTCGGTAATATTGAGAGCGCATTTAACGATATCTGGCAGATTAAAAAGGCTCGCACCTTTGTTCGTAAATTTGCCGATTATTTATCAATGATGCTGGTTTCGCCACTGCTTATAATTACGGCCAGCAGCGCCAATGTATTCATATCTACTCAGCTCAATACCATGGCCAAAAGAGTTGAATTGCTCGGCTATGTGAGTTCGGTGATATTTTTCCTGCTTAAATTTGCTCCTTATGTGATTATCTGGATCTTATTTTCACTTTTGTATATTATTATGCCCAACACCAAGGTAAATGTTAAATCGGGCATAATTGCCGGAGTTGTGGCAGGAAGTATATTCCAGTTAACTCAATGGGCTTATATCCATTTTCAGATAGGAGTTTCCAATTATGGAGCCATTTACGGTAGTTTTGCAGCACTTCCTTTATTCCTTATGTGGATGCAAATAAGTTGGCTGATTGTTCTTTTTGGCGCCGAAATTTCTTATTCCGATCATAATATTGACTTGTATGAATTTGAAACAGAAACGGTTCAAATCAGTCCCTATGCAAAACGAATAATAGGCTTACTGGTGGCTCACAAGATTATACAAAATTTTAAGAACTGTGAACACCCAATTACTTCTCTTGAGTTGTCGAAACAATTGAAATTGCCTATTAGACTGGTAAAAAATACATTAAGTGACCTTATAAAGGTAAATATCGTTTCAGAGGTAATTGTGCCACGTCCGAAACTTGCGGCGTATCAGCCGGCATTAAATATAGATTGCCTTACTGTAAAATTTGTGATGGACAAACTGGATAAACAGGGACACAGTTCAATTATAGATTTATCTTCAGAAAATACCAAACGACTTTTGGAGATTCACAATGTATTTACTACTACTGTAGAAAAACTTCCTGAAAATTTGCTACTTAAAGATTTGTAAATAAAAATATGTTTTATAAATATGATTTTTAGCATGTTTTTTTGCGCATTCTCAAAATAATAGTTAATATTGCAGAAAACTTTTAAAAATGGTAAGAATACTTGCAATAGAAAATAACAGGCATCATCATCACGGGTGAGTGGTATTTCTATGGCAGGACAAAACATAAACACTAAAGGTTTGCACGTTCTGCAAGCCTTTTTTAATTTAAAACAGTAACATGAAAAAACAACATCATCATCTGCACCATCATCTACTTCAGAAATAAACTGAGCCAGGAAAAAGTATAACCAAAAATATATGAAGGTTTGCATATCCGGCAAACCTTTTTTTGTTAATAAAAATTATTTAAATGGAACGTTTAAAAATTGCAGTTCAGAAATCAGGCCGTCTAAGTGAGAAATCGCTCGGGTTAATATCCGAAGCCGGAATTAAGCTCAACAATGGCGACCGCAAGTTAATTTCGCCTTCATCAAACTTCCCTATTGAAATCCTTTTTCTCAGGGACGACGATATTCCCCAATATGTAGCCGACGGAGTAGCCGATATTGGAATTGTCGGGGAAAATGTGATTGAGGAAAAGAAGTTTCAGATTCCGGTTGTTGAAAAACTGGGGTTTGCAAAATGTCGTCTTTCATTGGCAATACCTAAATCTATCGATTATAAAGGCGTTGGTTATTTCAACGGGAAAAAAATTGCTACCTCTTATCCAAACATTCTCAGGAAATTTCTTGATAAAAATAATATAAAGGCAGAGATCCATGAGATAAGCGGGTCAGTTGAAATTGCGCCCGGAATAGGCCTGGCCGATTCTATCTTCGATATTGTAAGTTCTGGCAGTACATTAATCAGTAATGGCCTGGCGGAGGTTGAGACTGTTATGTATTCGGAAGCAGTTATTGCTTCAACTCAAAACCTGAGCCCTGCCAAACAGCAAATTCTCGACAAGCTTATTTTTCGTTTACGGTCGGTACAAAAGGCCGAAAAGAACAAATATATTGTTCTGAATGCGCCTTATGACAAGGTTGATCAGATAAAGGAAATTATTCCGGGAATGAAAAGCCCTACAGTTGTTCCGTTGGTGAAAGAAGGCTGGTGCTCGGTTCATTCAGTATTACAGGAAAGCGATTTCTGGGAAGTGATTGACAAACTTCAGGAGTGTGGCGCCCAGGGAATTTTAGTGATTCCTATAGAAAAAATGATAGTATAATTTTTCAATAATTTTGCGATGAACATTATCCGGTATCCCAAAAAAAGTGAGTGGACAAACATTTTGAAGCGTCCTTCGTTAGGAGACGAGCTTGTAAATCAGAGTGTACTTGAAGTTCTCAACGACGTGCGATTAAATGGCGATGAAGCGGTACGAAAGTATACATTAAAATACGACAAAGCAGACCTGGATAGCTTCGCTGTTTCGCCGGAGGAGTTCGAAGAAGCTGCAAAACTCGTTAATGTCAATCTTAAAAAAAGTATCGAAACTGCAAAAAAGAATATTGAAAAGTTTCATGCAGCACAAAATTCAACCAGGAAAGTAGTTGAAACTACTCCCGGTGTTTTTTGCTGGCAAAAGAGTGTTCCGATAGATACTGTTGGTTTATATATTCCCGGAGGAAGCGCACCTTTGTTTTCAACGGTTCTTATGTTAGGAATACCTGCAAAAATAGCCGGATGTAAAAAGGTAATTCTTTGTACTCCTCCCAATAAAGAGGGAAAGGTTCATCCTGCAATCCTTTATACGGCCAAATTGGTGGGACTTACCGAGGTATATAAGGTTGGTGGTATTCAGTCTATCAGTGCTATGGCTTTTGGAACTCAATCTATTCCCAAAGTTGCTAAAATATTTGGACCAGGAAATCTATATGTAACAGCTGCAAAACAAATGGTAGGGATGCACGGGGTTGCCATTGATATGCCTGCAGGACCTTCGGAAGTTGCTATTATGGCCGACAATTCCTGCAAACCGGCGTTTATTGCTGCTGATTTGCTTTCGCAGGCTGAACACGGAGCTGATAGCCAGGTGGTTTTAATGACATGTGACGAAAGTATTTTACAACCTGTTTTAGCTGAACTTGAAACCCAGCTCGAAAACCTGCCACGTAAGGAAACTGCCAAAAAAGCCCTGGAAAACAGCAAGGTCATTATTCTGAAATCGAATGCCGAAATGCTCGAAATTGTTAACGAATATGCACCCGAACATTTGATAATAGCTACGGAAGATGCCGCCGAACTGGCTGAGAAAATTACAAATGCAGGATCTGTTTTTATTGGCAATTATTCACCCGAAAGCGCCGGCGATTATGCCTCAGGAACAAACCATGCCTTACCTACAGCCGGATATGCAAAAGGCTACAGTGGTGTGAACCTCGATAGCTTTATGAAAAAGATCACTTTCCAGCAGTTAAGTAAGTATGGCATCTTTAACATCGGACCAGTGATTGAGCAAATGGCTGAGGCTGAAGATCTGATGGGTCATAAGTATGCCGCAACTGTTCGGTTACGTTTCATCGCTAATGACCACAATTAATATGTTTGAATTAGAGAAAATTATAAGGCCAAATATTAAACGGATGAAACCATATTCATCGGCAAGAGATGAATATAAGGGACAGGAGGGTGTGTTCCTGGATGCAAACGAAAATCCGTTTAACAATCCATACAACCGTTATCCGGATCCTTTGCAGAATGAACTTAAAAGCAAACTTGCCCAAATTAAAAAGGTCGAGCCATCGCAGATTTTTCTTGGAAATGGTAGTGATGAGGCGATAGATTTGCTTATCCGTGCTTTTTGTGAGCCCGGGAAAGATTCTGTTCTTTCTCTGAGTCCGTCGTACGGTATGTACCAGGTGGCCGCAGAAACCAATGCTGTTGAGTTTCGCACCGTTTCGCTCAATCCCGATTTTACGCTCAACGTAAATAAGCTTAAAGAAGCAATCGACTCTTCGGTTAAATTAATTTTTATCTGTTCTCCTAATAATCCTTCGGGCAACAGGTTTGCAAAAGAAGATATTATTTCGGTGCTTACCGGATTTAATGGCCTGGTGGTGGTGGATGAGGCTTATATCGATTTTTCTTCCGGTATGAGCTTTTTATCTGAATTGAATGTGTTTGGGAATCTGGTTGTGTTGCAAACATTTTCAAAAGCCTGGGGACTGGCCGGCATTCGTCTCGGAATTGCATATGCTTCACCCGAAATCATTGCTATTCTTAATAAAATTAAATACCCTTACAATGTAAATGTACTTACTCAGAAGGTTGCACTTGAAGCTCTCCATAATTTAAAGCAAAAAGAAAATTGGGTTAATACCATTTTGATTCAGAAAGAATTTTTGATTCAAAAGCTTAGGAGTATGAAGGTTGTGGAGCATATTTATCCTTCGGATGCGAATTTTATATTGGTGAAGGTCGCGAAGAGTGAAGATTTGTTTAATTTTTTGATCGATAAACAAATCATTACCCGGAATCGCTCCAAAGTAGCTTTGTGCGAAGGATGCATCCGAATTACCATTGGAACCGAAATGGAAAACAGGATTTTGGTGGAGACAATTTCCGATTTTGAAGATGAATATTTAAAGTAAGATGTTGAAAAAAGTACTTTTTATTGACAGAGATGGAACTCTGATTGTAGAGCCACCAACTGATTTCCAGATAGATTCTCTGGAGAAGCTCGAATTTGAGCCGGGTATAATCCGGAATCTATACCGTATCAGAAAAAATATGGATTTTGAATTTTCCATGGTTACGAATCAGGATGGACTCGGAACCATTTCATTTCCTGAAAATACATTCTGGCCGGCTCAGGATAAAATGATGAAGACTCTTGAAAATGAAGGAATAACTTTCAATGATATATTTATCGACAGAAGCTTTCCCGAAGACAATGCCCCAACTCGGAAGCCAGGCACTGCAATGCTGGGAAAATATTTCGATGGTACTTATGACCTGGCCGGATCTTTCGTCATTGGCGACCGCATTACAGATGTTCAGCTTGCAAAAAACCTGGGAACAAAAGCAATCCTTTACAATGGTTCAGCTTTGAAGGAGAATATTTGCAAGCTTGGACTCGAAGATATCTGTGTTTTATATGCTGAAAACTGGGACGAAATTTATGCTTACCTGGCTCTGGGAGAAAGATCGGCAACTGTAAGCCGTAAAACTTCCGAAACGGATATTTTTATAAAACTTAATCTTGATGGATCAGGAAAATCGGAAATATCAACAGGACTCGGATTTTTTGATCATATGCTCGACCAGATTGCAAGGCATTCGGGATGCGCCCTCACGATAAAGGTAAAAGGTGATCTGGAAATTGATGAACATCACACAATTGAAGATACCGGAATTGCCCTGGGAGAAGCATTTTTGAAGGCTCTTGGAAGCAAAAGAGGTATTGAACGTTATGGGTTTTGTTTGCCAATGGACGACTGTCTTGCCCAGGTTGCTATTGACTTTGGAGGGCGTGCGTGGATTGAATGGGATGCCGAATTTAAAAGAGAAAAAATTGGAGAGATGCCTACTGAGATGTTTTTTCACTTTTTCAAATCGCTTTCCGATGCTGCAAAAATGAACCTGAATGTCAAGGCTGAGGGAATTAATGAGCATCACAAAATCGAGGGTATATTCAAAGCTTTCGCCAGGGCCATTAAAATGGCCATCCGATACAACTTGGATAATCTGGTATTACCTTCAACTAAAGGATCTTTATAATTTTTATATGTCAGTTTTTAAAAACAATAGTTCCGATACTGCAATATTGTCCATGTATTGTCCTGATCAACCAGGCATTGTGGCTAAAATAACAGAGTTTCTTTTTCAGAATAATGGAAACGTAATTTATCTTGATCAGCATGTGGATCGACAGGAAAAAGTTTTCTTCATGCGAATTGAGTGGGAATTGGAGAAATTTGCTATTCCCAGAGAAAAAATTGCTGATTATTTTGCTACACTCATCGCCTCCAGGTACAATCTCACCTGGAATATCTTTTTCACCAAAAGAGTTCCTAGGATGGCAATTTTTGTTTCAAAAATGTCACATTGCCTGTTCGATATGCTTGCCAGATATCAATCGGGCGAATGGAATGTGGAAATTCCTCTGATCATCAGCAATCATACCGATCTGGAGCCATTGGTAAAACAGTTCGGGATCGATTATCATATTTTTCCTGTTAATGAAAAAAACAAAGGTGAACAGGAAGCGAAAGAAATTGAACTTCTGAAAAGTAAGAATATCAATTTTATTGTTCTTGCCAGGTACATGCAGGTTCTGTCCGATAAATTTATAAATGAATTCCCGAACAAAATCATCAATATTCATCATTCATTTTTACCGGCTTTTCCGGGTGCCAAACCATATCATTCTGCCCACGAAAGAGGTGTGAAAATTATTGGAGCTACCAGTCATTATGTGACCACCGACCTTGACGCAGGGCCCATCATTGAGCAGGATGTTGTGCGAATCAGCCATACTGACAGTATAAAGGATCTTATTCGCAAAGGACAGGATTTGGAAAAAATAGTACTTTCGAGAGCGATTTATGCTCATATTCAGAGAAAAACATTAGTATATAACAATCGTACAGTAGTTTTTTCATAAAGAGGTTTTAATGAAAGTTGCAATTATAAAATATAATGCCGGAAACATCCGATCAGTCGATTATGCTTTGAAAAGGCTGGGTGTTGAAGCTCAAATAACCGCCGATTTCGACGAAATTCTTACGGCAGACAAGGTAATTTTTCCCGGCGTGGGTGAGGCAGCAAATACAATGCGTTATCTTAAAGAAACAAAGCTTGACCAGCTAATTATCAATCTGAAACAGCCTGTTTTGGGAATCTGTCTGGGTCTTCAGCTGATGTGTAAATATAGCGAAGAAGGAGATACCCAATGTCTTGGAATTTTCGATGAAAGAGTGCTGCATTTTGATGCTTCTATGGCAAAAGAACATACAAAGGTGCCTCACATGGGATGGAATCAGATCTATAACCTGAAAAAAGGTATTTTCGATTCTTCCCTTGAAAATGCTTATGTTTATTTTGTGCATAGCTATTATGCTGCCATAGGTGAACATACAGCTGCTACCACCAACTATATTGTGCCATTCAGTGCCTCTCTGCATAAGGACAATTTTTATGCAACACAGTTTCATCCTGAAAAAAGTGGTGATGTTGGATCGAGGATACTCCAAAACTTTTTGAACCTATGAGAATAATTCCTGCTATCAGA
>JAJYAG010000295.1 GCA_021779665.1 Bacteroidota bacterium
GATATGTTTAAAAGCGCCATGATGTATCATTTTGCAGTGATGGATCACAGCAAAGGCTGGGCACAGCAATTCCATTTCGGTGCCATCCGCAACAATAATTCACGCATGTTTAAAAAATTGGGACCTGATACCGGTTACGATGCCATAGGAGATTTTGCTGCAGCTCAGGCAATGGCTAAATTCCTTGATCAGCTCGACAAAACCGATCAGCTTACCAAAACTATTGTTTACAATCTCAATCCTTCGTTCAACGAAGTTATTCCTACCATCTTAGGATGTTTTGCCGATGGCCGTCTGGCTGGTAAAATGCAATTCGGCTCCGGATGGTGGTTTCTCGATCAGAAGACGGGCATGGAGAACCAGATGAACGCACTCTCTAACCTTGGTTTATTGAGCAGATTTGTGGGAATGCTGACTGATTCGCGCAGTTTCCTTTCGTACCCTCGTCACGATTACTTCAGAAGAATTTTGTGCAACATGCTGGGTAATGATGTTAAGAATGGCGAGCTGCCATCGTCGGAACTTCCTCAGATTGGAAAAATGGTTGAGGATATTTCGTATTACAATGCCAAAAATTATTTTGGATTTTAATAGTTAAACTGTATTTTTATGTTCTTAGGTTTCAGCAGGAACCTAAGAACATTCAAGTTTTAGAGTAGACCAGAAAGTAACTATAGGATAGGGTAGATTAATTAAGCAGGATTATTACTTTAAAGTTATCACTTATATAAGCTTGGATTTTGCTGACACTTTTGCATAACTTAACTATCTATACAACTCTGGCTAATGAGGAAATTTTTAATTACCGCGATATTTTGGGGAATAACTTTTGTTTTAGCCCAAAGTCAGGAAAATAAACAACCAGCAGATACCTTAAACTATCTTCCGTTTGAAAATGCTATTCAGCTTTTGGAACAGAAATACCAGGTTAAATTTTATTTTGATTCCGAGCGTTTGCAAAAACGCAGAATAAGCAGCACTGTAGTTCAGTTGCCTTTTGATGAGGTTTTGGACAGGATTCAGAAATTAACAGGATACTCTTCCGTTAAAATAAATGAAGCCTCTTTCATTCTTCTTCCTTTCGAATCGCCTCAGCAACAGACATATAAGGAGTTTATAACCATTGGAAATCCATTAGATTTTGGGCGTTACTCCTCAGCTATTGTGGAAGGAATTGTAATCGATGGCAAAACCGGTGATGCTTTGGTGGGGGCGGTTGTGAGTCATGACAAATTAAAATTAGCTGTTAATACGGATAAGGATGGGAAGTTTACCATGAACCTGCCTGTAGGCGATCAGGAACTCAATGTGAAATTTTTTGGTTATGAAGAGAATACTGCCAAAATTAAGGTATATGGGAAAGGAACTTTAAATCTTGAATTATTTGAAAAAAGCATAAGTCTGGATGAGGTGATTGTCAGGGCTGAAATGGCACAGAACAGTGTGATGCGCAACCAGATGAGCATTGTTCGAATTGATGCCAAGGCCATAAAAGAATTACCGGTTAGCATGGGAGAAACCGACATAATCCGCAGTGTGACCCTCATGCCCGGAGTGCAATCGGTAGGAGAGTTCGGAACGGGTTTTAATGTGCGTGGAGGAAGTGCCGACCAGAACCTTATTCTGATGGAAGATTTGCCTGTTTTTAATCCTTCGCATGTTTTCGGCCTCATTTCTATTGTAAATCCCGACGATGTATCGAACGTAACTTTGCTTAAGGCTGGTATTCCTTCTAAATATGGCGAAAGGGCATCATCGGTAATGGATATTAAAATGGGCGGCGCTCCGGCCGATAAGTTTACAGCCAAAGGTGGTATTGGTTTGATAAGCAGCCGGTTGAACATGAAACTGCCATTGTTCAATAAAAAAGTAGTCTTGTCGGTTGGCGGACGCAGTTCTTACTCCGACTGGATTTTAAAACGTCTTCCCGATGTGGAGCTGAAGAACAGTTCTGCAGGGTTTTACGACCTCAATGCCATGCTTACCATTTCGCCCAATTCATCCAATCGTATATCTTTTTTTGGATATGTAAGCGACGATAATTTTGGATTCAGCGGCACAACCCGCTATAATTATGGTAATTACATGGGAGGCGCAAAATGGAGCCATGTGTTTAACAGTTACTTATCTACAACTGTAATGGCTGGTCGAAGTGTTTACGGACTTGATATAGAAGAAGACGTAAATAAGCCTCTGGAAATTTCGAAAATTAACACTGGCGTGGTTTACGATTGTTTTAAATGGAATTTTTCCTGGGCTATGTTTCTTAAAAATTCTGTTGATATCGGTATCAATGCTATTCGTTACAACAATAGTCCGGGCGAGCTTAAAGCAGGGTCGGAGCAATCCATCGTGATGCCAAAAAAGCTGCAGGATGAGCATGCTTATGAACTCTCGGCTTATCTCTCGGATAATTACTCGGTTACCGATAAGCTCAATATTGAGGCAGGTATTCGCTACACCAGGTATATGCTTATGGGACCTTATCAATTACGTACTTTCAAGTCTGATATGCCCCAGTTGGCTGAAAATATTCTGGAGTTGAAGGATTACAAAAAGGATGAAGTTGCCTATTCTCATGATGGAATTGAGCCAAGGTTGTCGGTTATTTATAAACTCAATACCGAAAGTTCAGTAAAAGCAAGTTATTCCAAAATGCACCAGTATTTTAATCTGGTATCAAACACATCCGTTATGGCGCCTACCGATGTATGGAAACTGAGCGATAATAATATACTTCCATTGATCTGCAATCAGGTTGCAGTGGGATATTATCGGAATTTCCTCAAAAAGGCGCTTGAGGCTTCAATAGAATTTTATTACAAGAAACTGGATAATGTTTCGGAATATAAAGAAGGTGCCAAACTCCTGATGAATGAATCACTCGAAACCGACTTAATTCCTGCAAAGGGTTATAATTACGGGATTGAATTGTATGTAAAGAAAATTTCGGGACGATTAACAGGATGGGCCAGTTATACTTATTCCAGATCTGTAAGGCAAACCACCAGCCCGTTTGAGGAAGAGAAAATTAAAAATAATGAGACCTTCAATTCAAACTTCGACAGGCCTCATAACTTTATTTCGGTAGCCAATTACCATATATCGCGAAGATGGCGGTTCTCGGCTACATTTGTCTTAAATTCGGGCCGACCGGTCACTTTACCCGAGATGAAATATTTCTACCAGGGAAATCAGTTAATATATTATTCGGATAGGAATAAATACCGGTTACCTTATTATCACCGGCTTGATGTATCGATTACCCTTGATGAGAGTCTGCGCCTGAAGAAGAAATGGAAAGGCAGCTGGTCGCTTTCCATTGTAAATCTTTACAGCCGCAAAAATGCATATTCAACCTTTTATCAAAAGGAAATGGCGAGTGAAAGCAATAATTATAAAACTTTTTCTCTTTACAAACTTTACATCATCGGACGTCCATTACCAACTCTCACCTATAATTTTACTTTTTAAATTGCTGGTTATGCACAAATATTACATATTAATTCTGGGATGCTTACTTCTGCTAAGTTGCAAGGAGGTTTATGAACCAGATATCGAAAATGAAAAGTCGGCATTGGTAATTCAGGGACTTATGACCAATATACCGGGTCAGTTGTCGGTGAGGATTACCCAAGCTGTTCCTTACGATTCGGCCGATTCTTATATTCCTGTTCGACATGCAAACGTTTTTGTTTACGACGACTTATGGAATATGACAATGCTTACTGACAATGGTTTTGGGATCTATGAAAATGCTGGTGCAAAATGTGAACCCGGCCGAAAGTATTTTCTTAAAGTTTCGGCACCCG
>JAJYAG010000163.1 GCA_021779665.1 Bacteroidota bacterium
AGCACATGCTGATTGGTTCGACGGCCATATACATCTGAAAAATTTTAAAGAAACGCTTAAGAAGGGTCTGTTTCTCGAGTCACTAATCCCTATCGGCTATGGTTTGGGGAGTTCGGCAAGCGTTTGCGTGGCAGTCTACAAAGTTTTTGGGAAGACAAATCTAAAAGATCCAAACCAGCTGAAAATTTTCTACTCCAGAATGGAGTCTTATTTTCACGGGAAAAGTTCAGGCCTTGATCCTGTTGCTATTCATGTAAATAAGCCAATTGTAGTCGATGGTCCTAAAATTCAGATCATAGACCATCAGAATAAATTTATCGACGAAAATATTCACATATATCTGCTCGATTCGGGCATTACACGCAACGCAAGTGCTTTGATCGAAACTTTTCAGGCTGAGCTGCAAAACGAAGATTTTAAACGCCGGTTTTCGAACGAATATCTCCCCATCCTTCAAAATATTAAAGAAAAAGTTCTTCAGGAGCAACCTATTGGCTGGGATTTATTGAAAGAAGTTTCCGTTCAGCAGCTTAATTATTTCAGGAAATTAATTCCCGAACCGGTTTATTCCACCTGGAAACAAAGCATATCCGATAAAAACACCTGCATTAAATTGCTTGGAGCCGGTGGGGGAGGATATTTCCTTGTTTTCTCAAAAAAGGAGCTTGGTGATCTGGATGGATATAAGTTAACAGAGGTTTAGGACTTTGTTTTAAATTGCGTTACCTATTTTCTCCAGCCAGGCTTTTCTTCTTTTACTAAAACAACCTCTTCTCCATTGTATCTGATTTGGGCAATCCGGTACGATTTATTATTCATATCTATATAAGCGCCCAACTTGCATCCCCACACTTGTTTGGAGAAATCGATTGTATCGTGATAAAAAATGAGCTCAGCCCCGTTTTTGTATGATGCACCATTACTTTTGATAGCCACTTTGTAGGGTTTCTTATTGAGAGTGAAATCTCCGTAGCGTGACTCATAAAACTTAAAATCCAGGTATTTGAGCCTGATCCAATCTTTAAACTGTAATTCGTTAGACGTCAATTCTCTTATGCTTCTGGTTACACCCAGATATGTTGAGTCCAAAACAACATCATTTCCCCTGAATTTTTCATAAACAATCAGATGTTTAAGGCAGGTACTATTGCGAAATCCAATGGTCTTTTTCAATTCATAGGCTTTTTCGTCACAAAAATTAAAGTTGTTGTTTGTCTCGGGAATATAATAAAGCTTTCCGTTCTTAGCCCAACCGGTTAAAACCGATACATATGTATTGATAAACCTGCTGTGACATGCGGTAGTATCCTGGCGCGACAACATGGTGTCCAGGTAAGCCTTATCGTTTATGAGTCCGTTTTTGTAACACTGGTAGAATGCCTGCTTTGAATCAATGGTGGTTATAAAAATGCTGATACTGTCCAGCGTATCAGGAATGCATTTATAATCTGGGAAGGAACGTTTGGAGCAATTGTTTTTACTTTCAGGAATGGTCGAAAAGGAATTGAGATAAGGTCGGCAGTCTTGCTGTTTTAGAGTTGAAACGACAATTGTATCATCCGACGATTTATACTGACCGAAACACAAAGCAGGAGTTAGCAAAAAGCTAAGCATTATTGTCTTCATTAGTGCTGGATTTTAGGAAAATAACGTTCAAAACTACATGTTATTGTCCCTTTAACTTACTTATTGAATACCCAAACTCTTCTGAATTTCTTCCAGTGATTTGCCTTTTGTCTCAGGAATTATTTTCCAGGCAAAGAGCAAATGCAGAAACATCATCACACTAAAGAACATAAAAGCATTTCCGCCACCAATGGCAGGGTTGTTGGCTGCTGCCGGAAAGGTCCACGAGATAGCAGCTGCACCGAACCAATGGGTAAAGCTGCCAAGAGTTTGTCCTTTGGAACGAACGGTATTGGGGAAAATTTCGGAGATAAAAACCCAGATTACAGCGCCCTGCGAGAAAGCAAAGAAAGCAATATAACCCACCAGATACCACATTACCGATGAGCCATCGAAATCGTTCAGGTAGAAAGCCCTCGCAACGAGAGCCAGAAACAGAATTAGGCCGAAAGAGCCAACAATCAAAAGTGTTCGCCTTCCAAACCTGTCGATTATAAACATAGCTATAATGGTGAAAACAAGGTTGGTTGCGCCAATCATAACCGATTGCAGCAGTGAGGCATTGGCTGCCAGTCCGGTCATCTCGAATATTCGCGGCGCATAGTACATGATTGCATTGATACCCGACAACTGGTTAAAAGCAGCCAGAAGCACAGCATAAATGATAGGCCGTGAATATTTCCTGCTGAAAAGACTTTCGGCAGGGGTGAGCGAATGAAGTTTCAGCGAGTCTTCTATTTCGGCGATTTCAGCTGCTGCATTTTCGCGTCCGCAGAGTTCAAGCACTTTTTTCGCAACCTCTTTGTGTCCATGCTTTACAAGCCAGCGGGGACTGTCGGGAATAAGAAATAAAAGCGCCAGGAAAACGAACGATGGGATCGCCACAACACCAAGCATCCAGCGCCAGGCTTGGTCACCTGCACCAGCAAGGAAATAGTTCGACAGAAATGCAAGTAAAATGCCTGTTACAACATTAAATTGAAACAAAGCTACCAATCGGCCTCGGATCTTTGCAGGAGCAATTTCGGCAATATACATGGGACCGATTACCGAGGAAGCCCCAATGCCTAAACCACCCAGGAACCGGGCAATGACAAGCGTAATCCAATTGGGAGCTAAAGCACAGCCCAATGCTGAGAAGCCATAAAGTATTGCAATAGCAATTAAAGCCTTTTTGCGACCAAACTTTTCGGATGGCCATCCGGCCATCAATGCTCCAAAAACAGTACCTATCAAAGCTATGGCAACAGTAAATCCATGCCACCAGTCGGTAAGCTGAAACAACTGCTGTATCGACTTTTCGGCTCCTGAAATAACGGCTGTATCCAGACCGAACAACAAACCTCCGAGAGCAACAATAAACGAATAGGCAATAACTTTGCGATTTTTCATGGTAGCTGCGATAGTTGTTTAAAGAGTAAATTTATGAAACATCCATGAATAATAAAATTCTGACACAAGGGATGATTATGAAGAGGCTGTGTTAAAAGTCAGTTACCAGTCATATTTTGACTCTGCTTAATATGACAAATAACTGATTGTCAATCGACAGACTGAGCGTAGTCGAAGTCTTTCCGACCTCTTTACAGCCTCATTCCCTGTGTCTTTAAATACAAAATATAAACACATGAAATGTTCATCATTATAATATCTGCCACAGGAAATGATTATTTTTGAAGCCTTAAACTCACCGATTTGGACAAATACGATGTAATTATTATAGGCGCCGGAGCTGCCGGCTTAATTGCTGCCGGAAGAGCTGGCGAACTGGGCGCAAAGGTTCTTGTACTCGAAAAAATGGAACGCGCCGGCCGTAAACTGCTCATTACCGGAAAAGGCCGCTGCAATGTTACCAACGAAGCTCCCATTTCGGAGTTTATGAAGCATATTTTCCCAAATCCGCGCGCATTGAAACACGCTTTCAATAATTTCTTCAATAAAGATATTGTTTCAATTCTTCAGTCGCATGGCGTTGGAACGGAGGTCGAACGCGGCGGCCGTATCTTCCCTGTTAGTGACAAATCGGCCGACGTGGTAAATGCGCTGGTAAAGTATGCGTGCCGAAAAAACGTGACCATTTCGTATCACGAAAAAGTGGAAGAAATTGTGACCGAAAATCAGCAGATTAAAGGAGTTATCACATCGAAAAACGGGCAGAAACACGAATACCAGTGTAAAAGTGTGATTATCTGTACCGGCGGTAAATCCTACCCGGCTACCGGCTCCGACGGCGATGGATATAAACTTGCCAAAACTCTTGGACACACCGTTTCAACCGTTTTGCCGGCTTTGGTTCCTGTTGAAACCGAGGGAAACGTAGCCCCCGAACTTCAGGGCCTTAGTCTTAAAAATGTGAATGCAAGCATCTGGATTGACGGGAAAAAAGCCAATGAGGAATTCGGTGAAATGCTGTTTACCCACTTTGGTGTTTCAGGGCCTATTATTCTTACTCTGAGCCGTTTTATAGTGCAGGAGCTTCATAAGGGTAAGAAGCCTGAGCTTTCAGTCGACCTGAAACCTGCCCTTGATGATCAGCAGCTCGATAATCGCCTGCAGCGCGACCTTAACGAACATGGCAAAAAGCAGGTAGAAAATATTTTTAAGGAATGGCTCCCCTCGAAGATGATCCCTGTTTTTTTAAGTATACTGGCTATTGACAGTGCAAAGCTCTGCAACCAGGTAACAAGCGCCGAAAGGAAAAAGATACGACTCCTGATGAAGGACTTCCGTTTTAAGATAACCGGCAACCGATCGTTTAAAGAAGCAATCATCACATCGGGCGGCATAAACACCTCCGAAATTGATTTCAAAACCATGGAGTCGAAAGTTGTCAAAAGCCTTTTCTTTGCAGGCGAGGTAATCGACTTCGATGCCGATACCGGAGGCTATAATCTGCAGATTGCCTGGTCGACGGGGTATCTGGCGGGGGAAAGCTGTGTTAAATTTTGAGAATAGAGTAGCAACGATTTCAGTGAATTTTCTATTGAGAATACCGGACTCAATAAGGTCTTCTTTTATCGTCTTGACGGTTATCCCAGAATATTAAGATTTCTATGACTTCTTTTCTTGGTTTTACCCGGTAAAACATTGTATTATGTTCCGTTACAAGACCTTTTCTAACGTTTTTATATTTCTTAGATACTTCAAAAACGTAAGGGTTGCTTTTTATCTCCTGGATTATTCTATCAACTTCTTTCGCAAAATTTCTGACAACGGATACACCCCATTCTTCCTGAAGATAGTCTGATACACTAAAATACGTCTTTAATGCTTTGAATGTCCAGATAACAGTCATCTTTTAAAGTTGATACCTGTTTCTAATTTGTTTCATGGCTTCATCGTGGGAAATCGTTTGACCACGGTCTGCCTCTAAAATACTTTCTTTCAATTCCGCTTTCAAGGTATCGGAAATGCTATCAGCCCAATCGGTTTTGGTTTTATATTCTTTTGCCAAAATAACTTTTACTGCCTTTAAAATATCTACATCATTTACTTTATCTATTAATTGATGTAGATCTGATTTTAAATCTACTGTATTGATCATTTGATTTAGATTTTTACAAATTTAACGATTTAAACATTCTTAGGTTTTAAACAGAAGGATATTTACTGCTGCCGATAAAATTAGTCCTTCTGATTGATTATTTGAAATTTCCAATCATCAGTTTCAACTGCTCCACCAGCTCTTGTTCACTTCCACAGCTTACATTTACCAGATTAAACTTGTCTCCTTTGATGGCTTTCCATCGCCAGTCAATTTGTTTTGTGGTCTGGTAGTTTCCGTTATCGTACCACCAAGCCGAGTAAAGTTTATCGGCTTGCCGTTCCAACACGGCGGTATAAATGGGTTTACCGCTAATTTCTATCTCCCTGATCTTTTTAAACTCATATCCGCTTCCTTTCCAGCAAATCATAGGATTGTGATCGGTTCCATAGAAATAGCGAATAGGTTTTATGTAAACAAGAACTCCTGGTTTTTCGAACTTCACAACATCTTTATCGATTATTGTTTTTGTAAATCCTTTAGGGTTTATTTGTGGTAGTGCGGATATTTCCGGGTCAACCACCTTATCAGGAGTAGTAAGCTTGCAAATTATTATGGTAAGAATTAGCATAATGTGAATAACGGCCTTCCGGTAAGTCATATTTCTTATTTTCCGGGGTTTGTAACCTGGTGCTTTTCCCTTTGCTAACTTCTTTACAATAAACCAGGCAGGAATAACAACATAAATTATCAGGCAGAATACTCCAACGAGGTCATGTGCAGGGCTTTCGGGAAGAACACGAAACATCACCAGCAGCATGATACGGAATAGATTGCTTATAATGTTCAGAATTAAAACTGTTGTTACCACAAACAATACTGTGGGCAAACGGAAATTCCTGTTAACTGCCCGCTCAAAGTATGCCATGATAAGCAATCCTGCGAGAATGGATACCGACATCATTTTTAATCCCATACAAGCCGGATCAACCGAAAACTCACATTGACCCATGATCATTACGTTACCGGAAACCTGAACATCCATGCCGGCAACCTGAAGCATTTTTCCCACAATTTCGGATAACTGAAGGCGTACCGCAAAACCGAAGATATTGCTGAAGTACTTGAACGCCGGACAGATTAGACCTAAAACTATTACAGGGAGCCAGTTTATTTTACCAACAGTATTGTCGATTAAAAAAAGCAAAGAAAAACCTATGGCAAAATAGAAGAACGTTGCAACTCCGGTACTTACGCTCATTACCAAAGCAAATAGCGCTAAACTGAGAAATCGAAGGCCCGACCTTCTTCCTGTTTCGATCCTTATGATGTAAGGAAGCAGAAGGATGCTCATCCACATATTGGCATCGGCAATAAAATACCGGCCCAGAAAAAGTGGTATCAGAGCCAGATAAATTACTGCCAGTGCCGCTGTGAAATATATTGATTTTGGAAGTGGGTTCATGATGAAAGATATAGTCGATGGTCGCCAGTCCGCGGAACACAGTAAAAAACAAATTGATAACTGCGAGTTATCTTGCAGTCGTCTGGGATCTGTGGACTGTGGACTGTTTATTTAAAGTGCAACTTTCTTTTTCCTTAAATAGAGAAACACTAAAAGTCCTGCCACCATAGCAATCAAAACCCATTCGTGTGGCTCGGGCACGGCCCCCGATGACTTCATGGATGCATTTTTGAGGCTGGAACCTTGATCCTTTATGTTAAATCTGTCGTAATCCTTCTGTGTTTCGAGAACTACCAGACTGGTTACCGGCGATACAACATATGCCTTGTAAGCATTACTCACAATGGTCGAGTCCTGAAAACCTGCATTCAGGTAATTCACCCCAATTTGGGACATTACCTGATTATACGCGAAAAGTCGCATTAAATGGTCCGGTGCATTCGAAGTAGCTTCTCCTTCTTTCTGGGTAATTCTGATGGCAGCAGTTTTAATCACCACAGAGTTTGGATCTTCCGGATTGATTACAAATTTCTTCTCCCTGATTAGTGATGTTAAATAATCTATTTCGCCCAAATCGAATTCAAAAGCACGTAACTCAGTGAGGGTTTTTATAAAAGGCGATATTTCCTGTCCCAAATTGAAAACTCTGACTTGTGGTTTCTTCAGAAAATAAGCCTTGATATTATCAGCAAACTCACTCTCTGTCAAATCCGAAAGATTGGGTGAAGATGTTGTGCCTTTTGTTATAACAATGGAGTTCTCAGGAGATTTTATCTTATGAAAAGGAAATAGGCTGAAGTTGAGAGTGCTCAAATCGTCAAACAACTCGCTGCTGTTGTCGGTAGTTATTTTTTTTAGCTTGTCGGTAAACACGAATATTTCTTTGTCGCCGGCCATCGTAACAATTTTATTGAATTCAGATTTCGACCAGCTGCTGTTCAAATCCAGATAAATGGTCTGTAGGTTGAAGCTGTTGAAATCCTTGACATTCTCAGCAATCGAATAGGATTGCCCGTCAAAGCTGAAATTATTGCCCTTAATAGGCGGACATGCCAGCGAAATCTCCCTATCGTGCCTGTAATTCCCTTCGTAAAGCCATGTATTATCTTTAATTTTCCTGAATTTGGCGGGGAGATCCAGATCTCCGGCATCATCCATCGTTACAAACTGAATACTTTCGTCGGCATTTCTGACCTCAGGTCCGTCGAACCAGATATTCTGATAATTGAGCTTGTTGCCGGAACGTGAAAGCGGAGCCGTAATTCCCAATTTAAATTTCCTGTCTTCGTCAGGTGTACATGGGAATACCCGAACCGATAAGGTATTGCCTTCCTGCCAGCGCACAAGCGACGGGTCTCTCGATTCCCGCCCCACAATGGTGCGATAGGCACTGTCGGCTTTGTTTTTTGCCGTTAATACAGCTTTCTCTTCTTTTCCGTTTATCCACAGCGACAACGATGTCACAACACCTCCTTCGGGAAGATGAAATGTGTAAACGGCTTCTTCAGAAGGATTCCAGGTGGTACGGGGATTCTGGTTCCTGATACTGATGATCTTCTCGGTGTAGCCAATCCGTAAACCCGGATATAACCTAACATTCGTCAATACATGCGAAGTTTTCAGGTCGTTGCCGTTCCATAGCCGTTCCTGCGCGTGATGGCGCGAATCGTACATGGACTCCAGAATGCTGATGCGATCTTTTATGTTGTTTCTCGGGTTTCCGCAGAAGAAAGTTGAAATCATAATCAGCGGGTCATGCTTGCGGGCTTCGTTATATCTTAGGGAAGGGGTATTAAAAATTCCCCATTCCAGTTCATCGGGAGCAGCTGTGAAAACCAGACCGGCTTTCATCAGTTTCTCTGAAAACGAATTTTTTGGCAAGGTTTGAGCCATATACACCCATGCCGGCAATTCGCTCTTCTCATCGAGCAATACCCTGTCGTTTGCTTTTGTTATTAGGGAGTTTACACCCGACCACCGGACCGTAAAAAGGATAATAACCAATAACGAGAAAACGACTCCTGACGAAAAGCTCAGTAAAGGGCCCTTTTTGCGATTATCCTCGCGACGCATAAACATTGTAACTGTAATTAGAAATGCGGCAGGAATGAATACATGTAGGGTGAATCCCAAAATAAAGAAACCAATAACGCCTAGGGCAAAGAGAGGAAGAAGATAAATAGCGAGGTACAGAAACAGCACATATCCTGTTCCTTGAACAAAAAATAATATGTAACAGGCCCAATCAGGAAACTGATCTTTAAAAAACATCAGGATCATGGCTAGAGAGTTTATTACTAGGAGAGCCTGCAGCCAGGCGGTGGAGTTTTCAAAAACCGTCATTTCCCTGTTGAGGGAATAAGCGCTGATGAGGCACAGGATAAGATGGAGAAAGCCATATTCGAGACTTGCTTTTACATCGTCCGCATAGAAATACTTGATCTTCTTGAACCACAATACAAAAAAGTAAATTATACTGATAATGTAATTGGAAACAAAAACGGTAAACTCCATTTTGGAGCTCTTTCCTTGAAAGTCAAATTCAGGAAGAAGGAAGAAAAAGAGTGAAAGAACAAGGAGTATCAGTCCCAGGCTGAACACCCAGTCGTTGGCGAGTTTGTTGATAATGGATTTCATGTTTAATTAATTTAAAAGTTCTTTGCAATACAAAGCTAAAGTATAAAAAAATTTATTTGTGCGATTTTATTAAATCTTCGAGAGCATTTAAATGCCGGGTAAAAGCGTTCCTGCCTTCCTCGGTTGCAAAATAGGTTGTATTGGGCTTTTTACCGATGAATTGTTTGGTGACTTCCACATATTTATGCTTTTCGAGTGCGGCGATATGACTGGCCAGGTTACCATCAGTCAGTTCCAGCATTTCTTTCAGTTCCGAAAATTCTACCTTTTCGTTCACCATCAGCACCGACATAATGCCAAGCCTTATGCGGCTCTCGAATGCCTTGTTCAGTTTGGTTATATCTCTGTTCATCGCTCGTACTTAATATACAGAATAATGCCATAAACAATGTGGAGCACGCCGAACCCAAGTGCCCAGAATATTAAACCATAACCAAGCCAGATGGACGAAAGCAACCCAAGCATTATTTCAAGAAGTCCCAAAACACGGATGTCGCTAAAAGTATATTTACTAGTGTTGAAAAGAGCCAGTCCGTAAAACAACAATGTTGCCGGAGCAATGAGTCCAATAAATCCATGATAAAGCATTACCAGGCAGAAAAAACCTCCTGCTGCAAGCGGTACCATCATATTCAGGGTAACGCGTTTTGCCATGTTATCCCATACCTTCAATCCTTTTTTGCGGGCCTTCCGGGCCGAAAGAAAAACCGCTACCGCCAGCGACGCAAACAGAACAAGCAATGCATCGGTAAAAAAGAAAGCATAAAAACTCATCTCCGAATCGCGTACTCCTGTTCTCAGGTAATTATATTCCGAAGGTTCAAAAAGATTAAGCTTGAGATAGTAGTACGCCGCAGCCGCTCCAATAAGCGCGAAAACTCCGGCAAACACTCCTGCCAGTCCGTTAAGCGAAATAAAACGTGTAGATCGTTCCATCATAGAACGGATCTCGGTAAGCGTTTCAAGAGGTGAATTGGTATTCATAAAAAGTACTTTGATATGCAAAGCTATAAATGAAAATTGAAAATGCAAATTTTTTGAGAAGAAGTTTAATCAGAATAAGAGGACTAAATTAAACATATCTTCTTAAACTTAGGCGACATCGGTCTCCCAAAAGGCAATCTCAAGCTCCGGTCGCGATCCATGGAAGATGCGAATAAAAAGAGATGCGTTCTTTCGCCCCTCTCCAAATGGAGAGGGGCAGGGGGTGAGGTTTTAAACTTTACTTTAACCCGATACTCGATACTTTTTTAGCTTTCATCCTGAATAATCTTATCTTTGCAAAAATTTTTAGGAAAACTGATTTTAATTATAGGAATTTTCATCAACAGGAATATATGAATCCGAATGAATTAAGTGAACAGGAGGTAATACGAAGAAATTCGCTGGAGGAATTACGCAAAGTCGGAATTGAACCTTATCCGCATGAAGGTTGGCCGATAAACGCCTCAACAACTGAAATACTTGCCGATTACAAACCTGAGCTGAACAATTATCAGGAAGTGTCGATTGCAGGACGCATTATGAGCCGCCGTATTATGGGAAGCGCTTCGTTTGCCGAAATACAGGATCAGAACGGCCGTATCCAGATTTATGTAAAACGCGACGATATTTGTCCAGGCGAAAACAAAGATCTTTACAATACGGTATTCAAGAAACTGCTAGATATCGGCGACTTCATCGGCATCAAAGGTTTCGTTTTTGTAACCCAGATGGGCGAAACATCCATCCATGTTCAGGAGCTGAAAGTTTTGAGCAAATCGGTAAGAGTTTTGCCTATCGTAAAGGAGAAGGACGGAAAATTATTCGATGCTTTTACTGATCCCGAGCAGCGTTACCGTCAGCGGTATGTCGACCTGGTGGTTAACCCGCAGGTGAAAGATGTTTTTATCAAACGCACCAAAATCATCAACACGTTGCGCGATTTCTATAATTCCAAAGGATATCTCGAAGTTGAAACTCCTATTCTGCAGCCTATTCCCGGCGGAGCAACCGCACGTCCCTTCATTACGCATCACAATGCATTGGATATTCCTTTGTATATGCGTATTGCTAACGAGTTATACCTGAAGCGGCTTATTGTTGGTGGTTTCGACGGTGTTTACGAGTTTGCCAAGGATTTCCGCAACGAAGGCATGGACCGCACGCATAATCCTGAGTTCACCGTAATGGAAATTTACGTTGCCTACAAGGATTATAACTGGATGATGGATTTTACCGAAGAAATGCTCGAACGTGTTGCTATTGCGCTTCATGGCACAACTGAAGTTCAGTTGGGCGATAAGGTGATCGACTTCAAACGTCCGTTCAAACGCATCACCATGCTCGACGCTATCAAGGAACACACCGGTATCGACATCAATGGCATGGATGAAAGCCAGCTGCGCGATGTATGCAAAAAACTCAATATAGAAGTTACCCCTTCCATGGGTAAAGGAAAACTGATTGATGAAATTTTCGGTGAAAAGTGCGAGGCAAGCTACATTCAGCCTACGTTCATTATGGATTATCCGGTTGAGATGTCGCCGCTATGCAAAAAGCACCGGAGCAACCCCGAGCTTACCGAACGTTTCGAACTGATGGTGAATGGCAAAGAGCTCTGTAATGCTTATACCGAGCTTAACGATCCTATCGATCAGTACGAGCGCTTCAGAGATCAGCTTGCCCTCTCGGAAAAAGGCGACGACGAAGCTATGTTTATCGATCTCGACTTTGTGCGTGCCCTCGAATATGGGATGCCTCCAACCTCTGGTATGGGAATGGGCATCGACCGCTTAACCATGGTAATGACTAATCAGCCGAGTATCCAGGATGTGCTTTTCTTCCCGCAGATGCGTCCTGAGAAAAAAGTTAAAAAGGAAGATGACACTGCTGCATTTCAGGAAATGGGAATTCCCCAGGACTGGATAACAGTGCTCCAGAAAATGGGTCTCACAGCAAGTCTGATCAAAGAAATGAGCCCGGGTAAATTGCACAACGATTTATGTGGTTTCAACAAGAAAAATAAATTAGGGTTTGCAAATCCTTCGCAGGATGAGGTGAAAGGCTGGCTGAGCAAATAATTTTGATTCACTGCTGGTTATTTTGTAATTTGTACAAAACGAAAGGATGAAGGAAGATTTGAAATTTGCTGTTATTGGAGGAGGAAGCTGGGCGACTGCATTGGCTCATATCGTTTTGCAAAACAGAAATCATATAAACTGGTACGTTTACGAGACTGAGATTATCGATCATCTCAAGCTTCACAAGAATAACCCACTGTATTTAAGTTCGTTGGAGTTTAATCCGGAACAGATTACCTTTTACAACGATATCAAACAGGTAGTTAAGGATTCGGACATTATTCTGATGGTTGTCCCTTCGGCTTATATCAAAGGAACCATGGGGACGGACGATATCGATTTCAGTGGTAAAACTTTTATAAGTGCCGTTAAAGGAATTATCCCCGAAGATAACTTAACTGTTACTCAATATTTCGCTAAACGGTATAACATTCCCGACGACAGACTGGTTGTGATATCAGGTCCCAGTCACGCTGAGGAAGTTGCGATGCAGCGGTTGACTTATCTCACCGTAGGATCGTCAAACAATGAACTGGCCGAAGAAATAGCTGAGAATATCAGATGCAGTTTTGTTAAAACCATAATTTCGAGTGATGTTACAGGTATTGAATACGTTGCTGTATTAAAGAATATCTATGCTTTGGCAACAGGAATTGCACATGGACTGGGTTATGGCGATAATTTTATTGCTGTTCTGGTTTCGAATGCTGTACGCGAAATGAAACGCTTCCTGAACAATGCCTACAAAGGTACCACCAAACGGAAGATACACCACAGCGTTTATCTTGGCGACCTGCTGGTAACTGCCTATTCTCAGTTCAGCCGTAACCGGACTTTCGGAACAATGATCGGGAAAGGTTATTCGGTAAAGTCTACAATGCTCGAAATGAATATGGTAGCCGAAGGTTATTATGCCGTGGCCTGTCTCAGGGAAATTAACAAGGAGCACAATGTAAACATGCCCATTGCCGACGCTGTTTACAATATTTTGTATGAAAGATTTTCACCTTCTATTGAAATGCGTATCTTAACCGAAAAACTTCAATAAAGGGAAACCGTTTATTATAAAAGCTTATTATTCAACTTAAAAAATTTACGCCATGCTCAACATTGTATTATTTGGCCCTCCGGGTTCTGGAAAAGGTACTCAAAGTACAACCCTGATCGAGAAATATAACCTGGTTCATCTTTCTACAGGAGACATTTTACGTGGAGAAATTGCTGCTCAAACTCCGCTTGGACTTGAAGCCAAGAAGAAAATGGATAAAGGCGAGCTGGTTCCCAACGAAGTTGTAATTGGCATGATTGGCAATAAACTCTCCGCAAACCCAAAGGCTAATGGTTTTATTTTCGACGGATTTCCCCGTACAACAGCTCAGGCCGAGGCACTTGACGTACTTCTTACCGAAAAGAAAACTTCCATTACTGTAATGTTGGCTTTGGAAGTTGAAAAAGAAGAACTTGTAAAACGTTTGCTGAACCGCGGAAAAGATTCGGGCCGTGCCGATGACCAGGATATCAATGTAATCGAAAACCGTATTGCCGTTTACAACAAGGAAACAGCCGTTGTGGCCGATTATTACAAGAAACAGGGTAAATTCACACCAATTCATGGTATGGGTTCTGTTTCGGAGATATTCGACCGTTTGTGTGCAGCCATTGATAAAGCTAATAAGTAAACGAACGGATGTCGGATACTAATTTTGTAGATTATATAAAGGTTTTTGTGCGCTCCGGAAACGGAGGGCCCGGTTCTGTGCATTTCCGCCGTGAGAAGTTCGTTCCCAAAGGAGGACCTGACGGTGGAAATGGCGGACAGGGCGGACACGTGATTGTACGTGGAAACTCTCAGATCTGGACACTTATTCATTTAAAATACCAGCGTCATATCTTTGCCGAAAATGGCGGCAATGGTATGGGCGCCAATTGTACCGGTGCCGACGGTAAAAACGCCATCATTGAAGTCCCGCTTGGAACGGTTGCCAAAGACGGCGAAACCGGCGAAGTGCTTTTTGAGATCACGCAGGATGGAGAAGAAAAATTGCTTGCAAAAGGCGGTCGTGGTGGCCTTGGAAATACCTTTTTTAAAACTGCCACCAATCAAACTCCCCGTTTTGCCCAACCTGGCGAACCTTGCGAGGAAGGCTGGCGAATTCTTGAATTAAAAATACTCGCCGATGTTGGATTAGTTGGTTTTCCAAATGCCGGTAAATCAACACTGTTATCGGTAGTTTCGGCAGCAAAACCCAAGATAGCCGATTATGCTTTCACAACCCTGGTTCCTAACATCGGGATTGTGCCTTACCGCGATAACAAATCCTTCGTAATGGCCGACATTCCGGGAATTATAGAAGGAGCTCACGAAGGAAAGGGCTTAGGTCTCAGGTTTTTACGGCATATCGAAAGGAACTCCATGCTGCTGTTCCTTATTCCTGCCGATAGCGACGACATTTCCAAAGAGTATCAGGTTTTGCTGAATGAACTTGAACAGTTTAATCCGGAATTATTGGATAAAAAACGAATTCTGGTGATAAGTAAATGCGACCTCATTGACAAGGAACTTGAGGATGAAATGCGGAAAAACCTACCTCCACTGCCTTGTGTTTTTATTTCGGCTATCTCGAACAAAGGCATTACCGAACTAAAAGACCTCACTTGGAAAGAACTCAATAGTTAATGGATTCACTCGTACACGCCGATCAGTCGTTTTTTCTATACCTGAACAGCTTTCATTCGTCCTTTTGGGATCCCATCATGGTATTTATCAGCGGAAAAATTTCCTGGCTGCCGTTTTACCTTGTTCTAATATGGTTTCTGATTAAAGAGCGGAAAAAGAAAATCTGGGTGTCGCTTTTGGTAATAGCGCTAATGGTAGTTGCTACCGATCAGGTTTCGGTTCTTATAAAAGATTCTGTTCAGCGGCTGAGGCCATGCCACGAAGAATCCATAAAGTCGCTGGTGAATGTTGTAAAAGGCTGCGGGGGGCGGTACGGGTTTGTGTCATCGCATGCTGCCAATACTTTTGGTGTAGCCATGTTTTTTGCCTTGTTTTTCCGAAAACACCGGTGGGCCGGAATTTTGCTTATGATATGGGCCTTGTTGGTATCGTATAGCCGAATTTACCTGGGCGTACATTATCCTGGCGATATCCTGGGCGGAGCGGTGCTGGGAGTAATTATAGGAATGCTTTTTTATGCCGTGGATAAGTGGCTGTTGCAAAAAATCTATCATCGGAATCCCTAAGAAACACAAGTACCGAATATAATATTAGAACAGAAAGCCACGAAAAAAATATTTTTCGTGGCTTTCTTTCTTGTGACATTCAATAAATCACCCCCTATACTTCCTAAACAGTGACACCACAATGTGTCCGCCAAAGCCAAAAGTATTGTTAATGGCTACATTCACTTCTTTCTTTACACTCTTATTGGGTGTTAGATTGAGTGCTGGATTGATCACCGGATCTATTTCTTCGATATTGATGGTTGGTGGTATGATGCCATTATAAATCGACAACACTGTTGCGATCCCTTAGAT
>JAJYAG010000164.1 GCA_021779665.1 Bacteroidota bacterium
CAGGGAAACAGTCGTCGTCCACTCCCAGAAATGAATTGATATTGAGAGGCTCGCTCCATTGCCCGTCCTGCATAACCGAATAGAAAACAGCAGGATAAAACTGAAGTTGAGCGGTGTATACCAGAGTAGATTCATCACCGGATATCACCGCGTTGGATTCGGCAAACCTGGAATTCACCTTTTCGCCCAGGTTCGAATAAGTTATTTTTAAAGGTTGTTTCTCCAGAATGAGAGCATTCTCGCAGGCGCGAATCTGATCGTCGACCATAGGATGGTCAAAAATCTCAGGATCACTCACCTGTTTAAACTTCCTGTATTGGGCAATTGCTTTTTCGAGCTGGTTATTTACCCGGTAGGCATCACCCAGGTAGAATATAACGTCGGCTGGAGCAGCCGTCTCCTTTAAGCTTGATCCTTTGTATTTGGGATTTATGTTTTTGCTTGCTTTTTCGAGGTGTCCTATGGCTTTTTCCTTCTCGTAGGGGATGTTGAGGTAGCAACGTCCCAGATGATAACTTATATTGTCGTTTTTGGGATATAAAATTGAGAGTTGCAAATATAATGGCAACGCTTCATTATATTCTTCGTAAAGAAAATACGATTCCGCTTCGAGAAACATTTCTCTTGGCGATGAGTTGTTCTGAGGAATAGCAGAATTAACCCTGAAAGCAAGTAATAAAAAAAACAAAATGAGTTTTGTGTTCATTAACGCGAGGATCTAAAAGTGTCCGGTACAAAATGATAGACAAATTTAGAATTTTATTGCGAACTGCAAAATTAAATGGGTTGGGAGTTGCGGGTTGCACCCTCCTCAATCCACATTTCCCCTGATCCAGAGAGTGAGGTTAAGATGCTGGGGATCGTTGGTATACACCGAAATTGTTTTGTTAACAGCTCCTTTTTGGCCTGTTGAATTGTAAATGCCTTTAATTTCCCCTGTCTGACCAGGTTTGATTATCTTTTCACTTACCTTAATGTTGGTACAGCCGCACGAAGGAAATATTTTATGAATTTCCAGATTTGACTTCCCCAAATTTTTAAAACGGTAAACCAGTTCCACCTGGGTGCCATTTTTAATTCTTCCTACATCCACAACCGTTTTTTCCATAGTCATGCGGGGAGTATTGGCGATTTGCTGTGGTGTAGCCTGCGAATAGTCATCCTGAATATCTGCCGTGAGATTAAATTTATATTTCGCATCTTTTTTACCGTTCATGGTGAAAAGGATCTCCTCAGCAACAAAACCCCAGTCGTTTTTCTTTTTTGCATCGTAATTAATGGTAATGGAAGCTTTTTGGCCGGGCCTGATAGTTGAAGGACTAACCAGAATTTCGAGGTAAGGGGCAACCGTAGGAAAAGAAAGAGCAATAGGAGTGGAGCCTCCGTTCAAAACATCGATTGTTTTGGATGCCGTTTTTGCCGATGATATTTTCCCAAAAGCCAGGTATGTTGAAGCAACTCTTAAATTATCAATCGAGAAAGAGTATTTTTCCTCAATAGCCGGAGCCTTTCCGATTACTTCGCCTGTAAATTTCAGAACTACAGGGCTGTTTACTGCATTGCTAACCACCGTGATGCTTTTTGCAAAAGATCCGGGACGGCCGGCGGGATCGAAGGTTGCTTTTATAAAACCTTTACCTCCCGGAACAACAGGCTTTTTACTCCACTCGGGTGTTGTGCAACCGCACGATGGCTGTACATTTTGTAAAACCAAAGGTTCGCTGCCTGTATTTGTAAAATTATAAACATGCGTAACAGCTCCTTTTATTTCTTCAATTTTTCCAAAGCTAAATGTTTCTGTGTCAAATGAGATGTTTGCACCTTTTTGCTGACAAAAGGCAGTAAAAGCGGCAAGAGTAATTACGATGGTCAGAATGAATGATTTCATGTGTATTTCAGAATTTAATGACGGATTACCCGCAGGCTTACAAAAGTATCAACATTGGAGTAAAAAATCTGCAAATTCTGCATTTTGTTTTTGCCAATTTAAACAAATCAAAGATTTCCATTTTCAAACCTCATTCGTTTCTTCGTTACAATTCTTTTCTTCATTTAAATAACATAAACTTTTTTAACAAAACATAGGGTTTTCCTGTTTTCGTATATCATTAGTTTTATATATTTATCTACCTTTAACCGATTTATGTTTAGATGCTGCAATGAACTTTAAGAAACTGCTTTTCATTTCAATATTATTGCTTCAGATAGCATTAGCAAAAGGTCAGTTTTATAACGGCCTTCAAATGACATTCGGTAAAAACCGGGTACAGTATAATAGCTTTTATTGGCAATATTTCAGATATCCTAAGTTCGACACCTATTTTAACGAGCATGGCCGCGATCTGGCTTTGTATACCGAATGGGTTGCAAATCAGGAAATAGAACGTATCGAAAAATTACTGGATTACACGCTCGAGAAACGCATAATTTTTCTGGTTTATAATAAGCTCTCTGATTTTCGCCAGAGCAACATCGGTCTGGTAACCGGTAACGAGGATTACAACACCGGTGGTATAACCAAAATTGTAAAAAACAAAGTATTTCTTTATTACGAAGGCGACCGGAAGAGTTATCGCAAACAAATCAGCGCCGGCATAGCCGAAGTTATTTTAAATGAAATGCTTTATGGTTCCGAGTTTGGACAGAATCTTACCAACCAGGCCGTTATTAACCTGCCGGCATGGTATATCCGCGGTTTGATATCTTATATTTCGGAAGACTGGAGTGTAGATATTGAAAACAGAGTAAAAGATGGAATTCTGTCGGGTAAATACGAAAGTTTCAATAAACTGATTGGCGATGATGCCATGTATGCCGGGCATTCTTTCTGGAGATATATCGAGAAAAACTACGGAGCAAATCTGATTCCTAATATTGTTTATATCACCCGTATTAATAAAAGTGCCAAGAGCGGTTTTTTATACGTGCTCGGATCTTCTATCAAACAGCTATCCGATGAATGGCTCGGGTATTATATGAGTCTTTATCAGAATGGAAACTCCGACTCGAATGACGAGGAAACGCCCATAATTGCCAAGCCTAAGAAAAAGCGTGTTTACCAGAAAATGAAATCCAGTCCCGATGGTACCCATATAGCTTTTGTTACCAACGAGATGGGACAATATAAACTTTGGCTGTATAATAAATCGACAAAAAAAATTAAAAAAATTTATAAGCGTGAACATAAACTGGATCAAATACCCGATTTGTCGCAACCAGCTCTTGCCTGGCACCCAGGAGGGAAAATATTAGCGTTTATTTCTGAAGAAAAAGGATTTCTGAAACTTACGTTCTACAATATCGAAACCAAAGAACTGGTGCAGAGAAATCTCCTTTATTTTGACAAGGTGCTTGATTTTTCGTTTTCCGAGGATGGCGCAAAGCTTGTTTTTTCGGCTGTAAAAGAAGGCCTTACTGATATTTATGTGCACACGCTTGCTTCATCAACCAATGAGCAGATTACCAAAGACCTTGCCGATGATCTTTTCCCCAGGTTTGCCGATAATTCAACAAAAATTGTTTTCAGTTCAAACCGGGTGAGCGATTCGCTGAGTACTGAAACAACCGAGGTAAAGGAGTTGTCGCCTGCTTATGCCATCTTTGTTTACAATTATGCAACACGATCGGACCTTTTATCGCGTGTTACCGAAAATAAATTTGCTAATCACACCTATCCCGTTGAACTAGCTAAAAACAGGTATGCTTACCTGAGCGATGCCAATGGTATTTTTAACCGCTATATCGCCGATTACGACAGCGTAATTGCGTTTATCGACACTACAATACATTACCGGTTTTTCTCCAAATCGTATCCGGTAACCAATAACAACGATAACTTTATTGAACACGATATTGTTCCGCAAACTTCCGATGCCGGCAATATTCGTCTCAAAAAGGGTCGGTTGTATATGTTTATGGAGAAGCTGAAACCTTTCGGAAGTCTCCCGTCCAAACTGGCTGATACGGAATACCGAAAAGAATTGAATAGCAGATATCAGCGAAAGGACAGTTTGAAAGCCGTTAAGAACATGCCGGTTACAGCACGCCCGCCTGAAGTGCGGAAAGTAACTCCGGCCACAACCGATACATCTAAAATTATTGCCAATACGGAAATTGATATTGATAATTATATTTTCGAAATAGAGAAGTTAAAACTTGGTACAGCTTCACCTGCTGCAGTTATAAATCGTCCTGTTGTTGCCGATTCGGTGCCTCAGCGGCAGGAGCAGAAACAACGTATTTATCAAACGGCATTTTACATCAATTACCTTGTAAGTCAGGCCGATTTTAACTTTCTGAATGCCTCTTATCAGGCATTCAACGGTTCTCAGGTGTATTACAACCCGGGGTTCAATGGTTTAATAAAGCTGGGAACCAACGATTTGTTCGAAGATTACAAAATTGTCGGAGGTATTCGGTTGTCGTTTGATTTTGAAAGTAACGAATATCTTTTAAGTATCGAAAACCTGAAAAAACGGTGGGACAAAGAATATGTTTATCATCGTCAGTCGTTCCAGAGCGTTACGCCCGACGGACGCTATCTTATAAAGACTACCACCCAGGAAGTTTATTATGTTCTGAAATATCCGTTCTCGCAGGTTTTAAGTGCAAGAGGAACTGCCTCATTCCGTCACGACCGGAACACATTTCTGGCAACAGAGCCTTCTGCCCTGAATGCCGATAACTTCAACAATGCCTGGGCAGGACTTAAACTTGAGCTTGTTTACGACAACACCCGTACTCTTGGTATTAACCTGTATAGTGGTACCCGCTATAAGATTTTCGGAGAGGCTTATAAACAGGTAAACCGCAGTAAATCGGACCTCTTTGTGTTGGGAGCCGACTTCCGTCATTACCAGATTTTGCACAGGAATTTGATATGGGCAAATAGGTTTGCTGCCTCAACTTCCTTTGGCGGCAGCAGATTGATATATTATCTGGGTAGTGTGGATAACTGGATTAATCTTTCATCGAAAGTTAAAACCTTCGATAATTCAATCAGAATCGACGACCAGGCAAAATACGCATACCAAACGGTGGCTACGAACATGCGCGGTTTTACTCAGAATATTCGTAATGGAAATAACTTTGCGGTAATCAACAGTGAAATACGCTGGCCTTTTATTAAATACTTCTCACGTTACCCAGCCAGTTCCAATTTCTGGAGCAGTTTACAGGCTGTTGGGTTCTTTGATGTGGGTAGCGCCTGGACCGGCTGGACACCTTTCTCGGGAGGTAATGCCTATGAATACGACATAGTTAAACAAAACCCAATTACAATTTATGTGGATAGCAACCGTAGTCCTATAGTTTATGGCTTCGGGTATGGGTTGAGAGCTCAGGTACTAGGCTATTTTATGCGTTTCGACTGGGCCTACGGAGTAGAAAAAAATGTGATTTTACCACGGATATTTTACTTCTCATTAAGTACCGATTTCTAAAGAATACATGTGGCCACGAATGCATGAATAAATTGTTAGCAAGGCTCGCAAATCTTTATTCGTGCATTCGTGGCTATTATATTTATGTATTTGGTTTAATTGGATTACTTTTGAAACCGAAACTAAATTATGATTATGGATTTTAAGGAGAAAATTGAGAAACTAGCCGAAAAGTTTTTTGAGGAAACAATTTCAATTCGCCGACATATACACCAGCATCCCGAACTTTCATTTCAGGAATACGAAACATCAAAATACGTGTGCAGTAAGTTGGATGAGTGGAACATTCCTTATCGGAATAATTTTGTTACCACCGGAATTGTTGCATATATAAAAGGTAAAAACCCCGACAGGAAACTTATTGCACTGCGTGCCGATATGGATGCCTTACCCATTAAGGAAGATAACGATTTTCCATATAAATCGGTGAACGAAGGTGTGATGCATGCCTGCGGACACGATGTTCACACAGCCTCTTTGCTCGGAGCAGCCAGGATTCTGAAAGAACTCGAAGCAGAAATTGAGGGCACAGTTATGCTTATATTCCAACCGGGAGAGGAAAAACTTCCAGGAGGTGCTAAATTGATGCTCGAAGAAGGAATTTTTGAAAGCAGGAAACCGGATGTGGTGATTGCCCAGCATGTATTGCCAAATCTAGATGCCGGTTTTGTTGGCTTTCGTCCGGGAATGTATATGGCCTCCTGCGATGAGCTATTTATTACCGTGAAAGGCAAAGGCGGACATGGAGCCATACCTCATCAGATAAATGACACAGTCTTAGCCTCGGCTCACCTGATTGTTGCCCTGCAACAGGTAGTCAGTCGTTTTGGAGAAGCTTCCATCCCTTCTGTTTTATCCATAGGAAAAGTAATTGCTAACGGAGCTACCAATGTAATTCCCGGCGAAGTATACATGGAAGGCACCTTCCGCACGATGAACGAACCCTGGCGCATGAAGGCCCATGAAAAAATGACCAAGCTGGCCAGGGGGTTAATGGAAGGCATGGGCTGTGAGGTCGATTTCAGAATCGAAAAGGGTTACCCGGTACTTGTAAATGATGAAAAAGCAACTTTGCAGGCCTCAGCATTTGCTAAAAAGTTTATAGGAGAAAGTAACGTAATTGATTTGGATTTAAGGATGACGGCTGAAGACTTCTCCTATTTTACACAGTTATATCCCTGCACTTTTTACAGGTTAGGAGTGAATAAAAAAGGTGAAGTATCAGCGCCTTTACATTCTTCGAAGTTTGATATAGACGAACAGGCCCTTAAAACCGGCATTGGACTAATGGCTTGGCTTGCAGCGTCATTTTTGAATGAGGGAAAGTAGGGGTCATACTTCTTATCTCATTCTTCATACTTTATCCATGCTTATTTATACTATTTTCAAATTAGCAGCCGGATGAAAAAAACCTTTTAGGATTCAAAAATTGAAATAATTTTGCGAATAAATTATAACCTAAAATTTCACAAAAATGGCACACAAAATTAACGAAGATTGCACTGCATGTGGCACTTGTATTAATGAATGTCCGGTTGAAGCAATTTCTGAAGGTGACAGATACAAAATTAACCCTGAAATTTGCACTGATTGCGGCGCATGCGCTGATGTATGTCCGGTTGAAGCTATTCACCCTGAATAATATTGCACAGCTTAAAGAAACTCAGCCACGTCGAAAGCGTGGCTGAGTTTATATCTTCAGGTTTTCACCTTCGGTGCGTGCAACAATTACGGCTGCGCAGGTATCACCATAAGTGTTAAGTGCAGTGCGAAACATATCCAGAAACCTGTCGACTGGTAAAATGAGTCCGATACCTTCCAGCGGTAAGCCTACAGCTTTAAGTATTATAGCCATCATTACAATTCCTGCCATTGGAATACCCGCCGCTCCAATCGAAGCCAGCAGCGAGGTGAATATAACCAGGATCTGCTGCCCTAAATTTAATTCTATTCCATAAACCTGGGCTATGAAAAACACCGCAACACATTCGTAAAGAGCAGTTCCGTTCATATTTATGGTAGCACCCAGCGGAATTGTAAAACCAACAATCTTTTGAGATACGCCATCGTTCTCTTCAACCGCTTTCATGGTGATGGGCAAGGTGGCGTTTGTAGAGGAGGTCGAAAATGCAGTGATCAGAGGTGTTGCCATATTCCTGAGATGCTTGAAAGGATTAACCTTTCCTATATAATACAATACCGCCGACATCGTAACCAGCCCGTGAAACAGAATGCCGGCAACTACAATGGCTACATAGAGACCCAACCTCATAAGCAGTTCGTTAACATTGTTTCCAAGTAAGACCTGACGCGCAATTTCTTTCGAAGCAAGACTGAATACTCCAATGGGAGCCAGTTTGATTACAAAAACCGTAATTTTCAGGATCACCTCCAGAAAGGCATCGAAGAATTTCCGCAGAATTTGAGTGTGATCATCTTTAACCTTTGTCATAAAGTAGCCGAAGATGAAAGCAAAGAATATAATAGGCAAAAGCTGCCCTTGGGCCAAAGCTTCAAAAACGTTTTTAGGTACTATGTTAATAAGGATGTCTCCTATTTTATCGGACGAAAGATTCAGGCTGGCAGTGTTTTCTCCTAAGTTAAGCGGTACTCCTTTTCCGGGTTCGAAAAAGGTTACAAGGAAAAAACCTGTAAGAATTGCCAGTGTTGTAGTTATCATATAAAACAACATGGTTTTCAGGGTCAACTTTCCCATACTTTCGCCCTTACTCAGGGACGATACTCCTAAAATTATGGAGCATAATATTATAGGAATAACAATCATATTCAGGATTCTCAGAAAAACCACCCCCGCCCAGTTTGTATATTCAGTCCATGATGGCAGAAAGTAACCGAAAATAAAACCGAGAATCAGTGCAATTAAAATTTGATAATGAAGGGGGAATTTAGTTTTTAAGTTCATATTATATAAAAGTCTTTATTTATAAAGGATTCTCGGACAATAGACCACCTGAGAGAAACAAATATAAAAACTAATCCAATAAAACTCATCTGAAATGGTTTAATTAAATGAAATCCAATCAGAGTCATTATTTCAAAAGTTTTTTTTTAAAAAATAAATGCGCAAACCATTGCACAAATAAAAAATATAATTTACTTTGTTGACGAAATTAAGAGGATGATAACGCGCTGATGATTAGAAAGGCCTCTTGTTTAACCGAAATGAATAAACGTAACTTAACTAAAACAAAACTATTTCTCTATGCAAAATTCTTCCTGAAATTTCGGGAATGATATTTCATTCCCTTTCCTGAATTCAATGCTATTGAAGGTATTGAACGACTACCAAAAATATTTTTCTAAACACTAACAAAACTTTATGAAAGAAAAATCAAAGCCATGGATGGCAATATTATGCCATCTTGCTAAACTATTGCAAAAACTGAAGCTTTTGATATTGTTATCGATTGTATTTAATTACAGTGCGATAGCTAATTCTGCTGAGACTCAAATGCAATCCAGAATTATAAAAGGAACTGTGATTGATGCTACCGGAGCTCCTCTTCCGGGTGTTAACATTATTGTAAAAGGAACTACAGTTGGAACCATATCCAATTTTGACGGAACATACAGTATTTCAGTTCCCGGGCCCGATGCAACGCTTGTATTTACATTTGTCGGGTATTCCAGTCAGGAAGTTGCAGTTGGAGAACAGCTGGTTATTGATGTTAAACTTCTTGATGATGTAAAAGCGCTTGAAGAAGTTGTGGTTGTCGGCTACGGTGTTCAGAAAAAGGAGACCGTTGTAGGTGCAATTGCCCAGGTTGATAATAAAGCTTTGGTGAAAGCCGGCAGTTCGAATGTTACTACCGCTCTGTCGGGAAAGTTGTCAGGTGTATTAACCATGCAACAAACAGGGCAACCCGGTAACAACGACTCCGAAATTATTGTGCGTGGTCTCTCGAGCTGGAATGGATCCCAGCCTCTTGTTCTTGTTGATGGTGTTGAACGCGACTTCAGCGATCTCGATCCTAACGAAATCAACTCTATATCTGTTCTGAAAGATGCTTCGGCAACTGCTGTGTTTGGTGCCAAAGGTGCAAACGGTGTTATTATTGTAACCACCAAACGTGGTACTACCGGAAAGCCTAAAATTGATATTTCGGCGTCGTATGGTCTTGAGCGGGCAACTCGTATCCCGGACCATATTGACTCATACACTACCATGAATCTTTATAATTATGCATTAAGAAATCAGGGTAACTTTTCGGGCCAGGTTTCCAATTCTGTTTTGGAGGAATACAGAAATCCTTCCAGTCGTATCAATACCCTGAGGTATCCAAATGTAAACTGGTTCAAGGAATTAACAAATGAATTTGCACCTCAGGCAAATGCTAATTTTAACATCGCCGGTGGTACCGAATTTGTTAAATACTTCTGCTCTTTAGGTTATCTGTACGAAGGCGATTTATTTAAATCAGAGAGCCTTGGATACCAGGAAACAGGTTATAAGTATCATAAGCTAAATTACCGTGCCAATCTTGACTTTGCAATTACTCAAACAACTAAGCTCGCTTTTAATATTGGCGGTGACTATTCAATTCAAAATCAGCCAAAATCAGATCCGTGGCGTAACCTTTATCAATCGAGTCCGGCCCGTTTCCCGGCTTATTTCCCGGCTTGGGCACTGCAGGAGATTCCCGATCCGGACTATCCGTATGACAGTGGTATTCGTTTATCGTCACAGCTTTCGGAATATACAGGTAACCCTTACAACCAGTTTTTTCAGGGCGATTTTAACCAGTACACTTATTCAAAACTGTTTACCGACTTAATTTTAGATCAGGATCTTAGTACAATAACAAAAGGGCTCTCTGTAAAAGGTAAAGTTTCAGTAAGTACCTATTATAAAATGAGATCGCTTTACTCGGATTATTCTCTTCCTAAATACTCTCTTAACTGGGACGATGTAGGTACCGCCAGAAACCCGTGGGTTCGTGAAAGTATGAACGACAAATATTATATTCTTCCTCCGGTTGACCTGAACGTAGGTGGTTTGGAAGGTGGTTACTACACCGATGTTTACTACGAAGCCTCTATCGGCTATAACCGCACATTTGGCAAGCATGGTATAAGCGGTCTTGCTTTGTTCAACCGCCAGCAGAAAAATAAGGAAACCGATTTTGCTTATTATAATGAAGGATGGGTAGGAAGAGCGACCTATGATTTCGATCGTAAATATTTGCTTGAAGTAAACCTTGGATATACCGGATCGGAAAAATTTGCCCCAAGTAACCGTTTTGGTTTCTTCCCATCAGCTGCTTTCGGCTGGGTTATTTCTGAAGAAAACTTTTTTAAGAATAACGTAAGCTGGATGAATAAACTTAAAGTAAGATATTCTGACGGACTTGTAGGTAGCGATGTTGCCGGAGAGAGATGGTTATACCAGAGCAGCTATTTTAAGGATGCCGGTGGCAGAATTATGGAGGATAAAATTGCAAATACCAAAGCTCAATGGGAAACAGCAAGAAAAAGAGATGTGGGTATCGAATTTGGTATCTTCGATAATTTATTGTCATTCAATATCGATCTTTTCGACGAACAACGCGAAAACATCCTTCTTGACCCTCGTACAGTTACCTTCCTGATTGGAAACAGCTTTAAATCACTCAACTTAGGTAAAACAAAAAAACACGGATTCGAATTTGAAGCTGATTTTCGTAAAAAGACTTCTTTTGGGTTAGACTACTATTTAAAAGGTATGGTGGGCTTTAACGAAAACCGTATCATTTTCAAGGACGACCTGCCTTATGCTCCTGAACACAAGAAAGATGCAGGCAAATCCATGGGTGCCCAGTTAAGCGGGACTACAGTTGTGGATGGCGGTTATTATACCTCAGTAGATGATATTCATAACTATGTAACTCCGGTAAGCGTTGAAGGACTGGTGCCTGGCGATTACAAGTTCCTTGATTATACCGGCGACGGCGTTATCAATAATATGGACCAGTTTCCCATCAATGGTAATCTGTATCCTCCCGTGGTTTATTCTTTCTCCGGTGGGTTAAATTTTAAGAATTTTGAGTTTAATATCATGTTTGCCGGTAACAGCGGTAAGTATGTGAACTTTAACCAGATTTACGAAACTGAATTTGTGAAAGGAAGTTTACGCGTTCACGAATCTCAGCTGGATTACTGGACTCCTGTCAATCAGGATGCAAACCATTCTACACTCCATTATTATGGAACTGGCGATAATCCACAGCTGATGTGGGGTGGTGGTGAAGCCGACAGAGGATATAACCTCATGGTTAAGGATAGATATTGGAGAAATGCAAGTTACCTGCGTCTGAAAGAGGTATATGCCGGATACACTATCCATTCCAAAGGTTTGTCAAATCTGGCCGGCATCGACAATCTTCTTGTATATGGTATGGCAAATAACCTTTTCACAATTACAGACTTAATTGAGGGTGACCCCGAACGTAAAGATTTTCAGCAGGGATTCTATCCTCCTATGATGATGTTTAAACTGGGCTTAAAGGTTAATTTCTAAACTTTAATTGACGAAAAATGAAAAAATACATATTAGTTTTATTTACCCTTTTACTCACCCTTTCCTGTGAGGAGTATCTGGACAAGGCGCCCGATGCCGGTATGCAGGAAAATGATGTTTTTGAAAGGTATACAAATTTCCAGGCATATTTTGAAAGTGTTTACTCCGGACAGGAGAATAACGGCTCCAACAGAGAAGTGAATATTAAATGTGCTTATCCGCTGTGGATATCTTTTTGGGATCAGAAGACAATTTTTGATGAGTTAACAGAAATTGCAGATGCCGGCCGCCGTTTCCGCGTGCAGGACTGGAAAGCCGGTCAAATGGGAGCAACTGTTAATATGATGACCACTGACCTGAGTCGCAGACCGATGCTGAAATCCATGTTTAAGGTGATCAGGGTTTGCAATATGACTATTGAGAATATTCACAGGGTGAAAGACATTCAGGAGAACGACCGGAACGATTATCTCGGGCAGGCTTTCTTTTTCAGGGCTTATGCTCATTTTCATCTGGTTCGCTTATGGGGAGCAATGCCTCACATTACTAAAGTTATAGGTATAGATCCTGCCGAATGGGATGTGCCTCGTCCTTCACGCAACAGGAGTTATAAGGATGTTGCTGCCGATATGGACAGCGCTTATAAGTATTTTGAATTGGCAGGAGTTGTCCGTCGCGACCCGGGTCCGGGAGAATCAGGTCACCTGGCTGATAAATACCAGTATCGTCCTAACGGCGTGGCTGCCAAGGCTCTTAAAGCCAGAGCACTGTTGTATGCTGCAAGTCCGTTGAACAATGTGAGCGGAGCAGAAGACTGGAAGGCTGCCGCAGTTGCCAATTGGGAAGCAATTCAGCTTGCTCAGAAAAACAAATACACTTTGTTACCTATGGATAAGTACAATGAAAACTATCTTACCCAGTATAGTAACGAGCAGTTGTTTGCATGGACTGCAGGTAACTCAAGAAATAATGGAAGCGGCGATTTGCAGGGTTTACTCAGTGGAGCTATGGGTAACAAAACTTCGGGTAACTCCGGGGAATGTCCTACCCAAAATATGATTGATAAGTTTGAAGTTGTATATAATGGTAAGGCTTATGCCCTGAACACTGCCGCCGACAGAGCCGCAGCGACATCTGCCGGAGCTTACAACGAGCAAAATCCTTATATCAACCGTGATCCACGTTTTTATAATGATATCATTTATAACCAGGCTCCTATAGTTTACTCCGCTTATTCGAACAAAGCACAGATCTGGTATCAGGTTGTTAACGGAGCAACAGTGTTCGGTGAGCATCGTAACGAAGTTAAATATCAGGGAACCACCCGCACAGGTTACTACTGTAAAAAGCACATTGGTGATATTTCGGGAGGGAACACAGGTTATAAGCCTTACCTTACCGATCCTATTATTCGTTTGGGAGAATTGTACCTGAATTATGCCGAAGCTGCCAACGAAGCTTACGGCCCGAATGGAGCCGCTCCCGGAGCTACACTTACTGCCGAAGGTGCATTGAATGTTATACGAAACAGGGCTACCTTACCCAACGTTGATCCGGTTTACCTGGTAAGTAAGGAAGTTTTCCGTGATAAGATCAAGAATGAGCGTACCGTTGAACTTTGCTTCGAGGGTCACCATCATTATTATGATATCCGTCGCTGGATGGATGCCCCTGTGGTGATGTCGCAGCCCCTTTATGGCGTGCATGCTGAAAAGCTGGCTTCCGCCACAGCTCAGTATCCTACCGGATTCAGATATACCCGTTATGAATTACCGGCCGACAGACAGCCTCGCTGGAAAGATCCGATGTATTTTATTCCATTTGATACTGACGATTACTATAAAATGAAAAACTTCGATGCCAGCCTGAACACACCCTGGTAATGTTTAATTAACTAAGCAAAAGTTTATGAAATACCATATAAAACATATAAAAATATTATTCTTCGTTGTGTTTTTGGGTTTTCTGGCCTGGGGGAATGTTCGAGCCCAGAGTCCTGGAGAAAAAAAACAGAAATCAATTATGGTTAAAGTAACTGTTACAGATGAATCTGGAACCGCTTTACCAAATACTCAGATCGTTGTTGGCGAAGGGCTTATTCATGCCCAAACCGATGCTGACGGAGTTCTGTCTTTCGAGGCCCGTCCTAACGAACTTGTAACTGTAATGTTGAACGGTTATGAAAAAAAGGTTCTTTCGGCTTCGGCTATTGTAAAGGAAAATGTTGTGGTAATGAAAAAGGCAATTCTATTCAAAACACCTGAAGATGTAATTACCTTACCTTTTAATAAGAATTACCGCCGCAATACCACCGGAGGATACTACACCCTTACTAGCAGTCAGCTTGAAAAGTATCCAACCACCGACCTTCGTAATGCGTTTGTAGGTCTTGTCCCGGGGTTAAATGTTGTTGAACAGGACGGTTCAACCGGAGTACTTGCTCAGGAAACCTTAGGTTCTTACGGGACAATCCCAAGGGTTGCTGTTTCGTCCAGAGGCTTCAATCCTATTTACATTATCGACGGAGTGCCTGTTCATATTACTGAAATGACCCTCGATCCACAGGAGATAGAATCGTTTACCCTGGTGAACGATATTGTGGGCAAGAATATGTACGGAGCTGAAGCTGCCGATGGCGCCATAGTAATTACAACAAAACGCGGAAGAAAAAACGACAGGCTCCTGAATGTGGATATTGAAAAGGGTGTAAGTGCTATCGACCGTTTTCCTGAAGTTGTTTCTGGTGCCGATTATGCCCGACTTAACAATAAGGCAAGGATAAACGACGGGATGTCGCCGGTTTATACCGATGAGATGATTGCCGGTTACGAAAAAAACAACCCTTACGACAAAGTATATCCAAGTGTTAACTTCAGGGATATGATGTTAAAGGATACCAAATCGTTCCAGAGAGTTGGTCTTTCATCCACCGGGGGTAATGAGAAAGTACAATATCATGCTTACCTGGGCTATGCAGGTGAGGGCGATGCATACAAAATCGGTCCCGTTTCCGATTATCAGCGGATTAATGCACGTTCTAACATCGATGCTACTCTCAACGAATATCTGAAGGTAAATTTTGATTTCTATGCAGGCATCTCTATCCGCCGTCAGCCAAACTATCTTTATAATGGTAATTATACCAATGAAGATGGTGGACAAAATACCTCGCTTCGTTTACAGGAATTCACCCAGGTAATCGATCAGATCAATTACATTCCTCCGGTTGCTTTCCCGGTTTATGCCGCTTTCGATTCTATTTCGGGTACTCCCTGGTATGGTGTTCACCCTAATTACGGCAACAACCCAATCGGAGACCTGGTAGATTGCGGTTACTTTAAGGAAACCGGAAGAACCGGTGCTGGTAAAGTAGCTCTGGAATATAATATGTCTCATTTTATTCCGGGACTGAAATCCAGATCTGATGTTTCCTTTAACCTTTATAACCTGACCCGTATCGGGAAAGCCGAAAACTATACTGCTTACATTGTGAACCCAAACCTTATGGTTGACGGCAACGGAAATCCGGTGCTCGACGCAAACGGTAACAAGCAGTTCGATATTAATCTTACGTTTAAGCAGCTCGGTATCGAAATGCCCGGTCTGGCTAAAATGTACGACTATTATACACAGCGCCTCGCTTTCACTCAGCAGTTTATTTACGACAGATCTTTTGGAAACAGCGATATTCATTCCAGCCTCAATTATTATATCTCCAAATATATCCGTAACGGTGTGGAAGAACCAATGCGTCAACAGAATTTAATCTGGTCGGGGATGTATACATTCAAAAATAAGTATGCCTTGCAAAGCTCGGTGGCTTAC